>CAZSLQ010000005.1:38649-43405 GCA_964607885.1 uncultured Pseudomonadota bacterium | reverse complement strand
CTATATGATAATAATGGAAAAGCTGCCGTAGGCAATCTTATAGCAACAGACAACAAATTTAAATGGCGCGTACAAAGGGCAGGCGCTGCAGTAGGAACTGTCATTAATTCCGGGACATTTCCCAAATTACAAAATGTCGGAACAGGCAGATATCTCGGGGGTTCGGGGTATCCAATCGTAATGGGAACAACCAATTATGGAGATTACCCTACAAACCAATTCTGGACGCCGGTAAATATTACCAATAACACAGAACAGCAGGTGGACGCTATTCTTAATAAATTTCGCAGCATGACCTACCCGAACCAATATTCTTTGGTTCTATACCCAATGCTGAAAGGAAATACCGCCTTGCCGGGTTCTTCAATCAAACTTAACACTACGATAGATACCACTAAAACGATTACCTTCATAAGTAACGGAGGCATGGTATTAAGTAACTCAGCTACCAACATATTCAAAACTGTACAGGTCCGTGATGTAACCTCTGTTTCTTGGGGAGCTGTAAGCGTAGGTGGCACTGATCATGCACACTGGAAATTCGAAAAATAATTTAAAATATAAGATAAATAAAGCGCTCGGGTTTTTAGCTCTAGCGCTTTATTTATTGGTTGAAAATTTATCCCTGGTTGAATAAAAATAATCCTGCTAAAATAAATTCAAATTAAGGTATTTACCCAATTATTTTGAAAGGGCCTGATATGTGTTTTTCTTGGATTACTTTTATTCTTCCACTAGCCGGCGCATTTTTTAGCCTACCGGTCTCTATGTTTTTAATCTCCTGTATTTTTATTTTAAAAGTATTTTTAGGCCTTGGTGCATTAACGATGGGAATTCCTACAATGGTTGCCGCATTGGTCTGGTCAGAGAAGATACAAGAAAATAGATTATTTAATTTTGCCCTAAATGTCTTGCTACCGGTTTTATGCATAATTTTATTTGTTTCACACCCGGTTGCAAGCAAAGCATTCGCTTACTCATTTTACTGGTTCATACCTGTTGTAATTTATTTTTCAAAAGCACCCTCAACTTTTCAGACGGCTTTATCTTCAACTTTTTTGGCACATGCAGTCGGTAGCATTATCTGGCTTTATTCCGTGCCTATGACATATGAGAAATGGATTACACTTATTCCGGTGGTTGCAGCGGAGAGATTAATTATGGCTTGTGTTATAACACTTGTGTTCCATATAATTAAAAGTTCCTTGAAAATTCGACATCGAGTATCGAATTTTCAAGGAACTCTCTAATATCAAGAAATTTTGTTTTTTTGGATTAAAACTGATACTCAATACCAATATTCATATGGTAAGCAGTATCTGATGCAAGCCTGTAAAGCCTTGAATCGTAGTCGTCCTTAACCGGCATGGCAAGTTTATTGAAGAAATCCCCATCAAGCGGAATGCCTTGCATATCTTCAAAATAGCCGCCCGGTGAAAATACTGCGAATTTACCAAATAAGGTCAGATCTTTTATAATCTCACTTTTTACTATCAAATTAGCCTCAGTACCCATAAAATCTCTTGCCCATTTACATGAAACTTCCGGTTGATTTTTGCAAAGGTAATCAATCTTATGAGAAGATTTAGTAGTCCAAAAACCAATCACGTTCGGATTAATAGAAACTTTTCTGTTTTGACTATAAGCAGGGGACCATGTAAGCCCGACCCCAACCATCTGAATGTTAGAAAATGATATGTCAGTTTCAACTTCCGTTAGCTTACCATAAGGATATTGTAGGCTTAGTGGACGCTTTAACAAACGCTGATCAAGAATAAATAAACTTGGCACACGTTTGCCACAGTACCCCTCATGCAAACCTATAAACGCATTGTATTTCTTGTTCTTCTCTTCTTTATGCGGGTCAAAATCACCTGAAGCATATCCCCAAGAAACTGCAACCTTGAAATCCCATTTCCTAAAATTGTATGCAGCATCAAGTACCGCAGCCCAACCGTTGAAATCATTTTTATACCCACAGCGGAACCGGTCTGAACCATTCTTGTCTTTTATATAATTTACGTAATTAGGATAACCTGGAATCTCTGTTCCGTTCCAATTGCCGTTACACCCGAAATCCACATTAGAGGCTTTTTTAGACTCTGCCGTAATTCTCGTATTTTTACCTGTTCTTTGGTCTATGATGTGAGAGTAATACTCATAAAGAAGCCCGCCCTTATCATAATCGGTACCGGATTCTTCTTGACGTCCGATTTTAGAAATATTTCTATCAATAGACTGCAACTTTTCCGATCCAAAATTAAAGGCTACTTCTCCACCCCACTCAAAGTCCCTGTAAACATGCTCAAGCGCCAAACCATAGGCACCTAATGTTGTATTTGTATCCGGGTTTAACTCAATCCATTGGTCAGAAGCAAAATTACACATTACATAAGGTTCTAGCTCTAACTTTCCGCATTTGTCATTATTTATGGCAACCCACTTTAACCGTGCAGCAATTAACTCATCATCCTTATTAACACCTCTCCAAGGAGTTGCCTTTCTTCCCATGTAGCTGGCTTTAACAAGGTTAATAGTATCGCTTAGCGATTTGCTACGCTCTTCAAATTTTGCATAATACAAATCATACCACAAAGTGCCTTTTACAATTTCGCCAAATATATCAATTCCGGGAGCGGATTTATCTTCACCTGAGTAGGTATAAAGCCCAAGATACTCTTTATTAAACCCATAACCATTACCCAAAGAGATTCCTCGGCCGAGTAAAAATGGAAACCAACCAATCTGAACATACTGAACATGGCTGCTTCCCTTTGCCCCGAAAATCGGATTCAATGCAAACTTAACCCAACCCTCACGGAACCACAAGAGAGCCTTACCGGTGTAGTGATCATGTCCGCCAAACATAGTTTCGTAATTCCCAAGTAAGCCTCTATCGCATCATACCCATATTTTGCCTCCCCATAACAAAAATCAAGGTTTAAATCGACCGTAGACTTAAAGTACTCATTTTCATCAGGGATATCTTTGTTTAAAAGATACGCATTATCTTCGAAATAGTTTTCAATTTTAATGGCTCCATCAAGAGTTAATTCGTAGTCTCCCTTTTTTATAGAAAGTTTAGGTTTTGTACCGGCTGTAGCCGCTACCTGGTCAACCCCTTTTTGAAGATTAGCCGCCCAGATTGAATCCCCAGAATCCGAAGCTAGCAAACATAAATTACTCCCCATTAGAGCAGCAACAAAGGCCGCCTTGCAATAACGCCTCATCGTGAAACCCTTTCGTGATGCAAATCACAAAAATTTTTACTTAAACTGTAAAATTGAACATGTTTTAAACAGAAAAATAATGATCACCTAGCTTTGCTATTTTGTCAACCAGAAAACGCAAAGTATGATCTATCAGCAATGCCAACCCATCCGGACTATAAAAAACCAAAAAATGCGCTAATTATGCAAATTTTTAAAAATAAAATAATTGCTTTTAGAATATAATTTTATGTATGCTGTTAATAGAAGAATATTGTAAATAATAATTATAATTTACAAAATCCATAAAAAGGGAGATTTATTGTATGAATAAAATAGAATTGCGTAAATATTTATTTGCATTTGTCTTTCTTGTTTTTCCAGGTTTCCTGCTAGGTTTTTTAGAAAATTTGACGGATAAGGAAAGATTCGCCATCTCATTAATAGATGCTGAAAATGCAGAGATCTGGGAAATGACTAATAGTTTAGTGCCGGTTGCACCTTGGAATAATTATATAATTTGGAATAATCCTGAGTTGGAGAAAAGGGATAAGGTTCTTGTTGCTTCTTATATAGAAATTAAACATTTACAGTTTTTTTTAGATAAAGATACAGCAGAAAAATTAAAATCTTCTGACACAAATAAGGCCAAAGCGGACATCAATGGCGTAAAGTTTGTATTCAACAAATATGACCTTGACGAGTTTAAATACTTTTTCGGGGAAACATCCAAGTGGTTTAACAATAACTTTCCTAACAAAATTGATACCATTAGAGGCAGAGATTTTTCTTGGGTATCAGTTGTGCCCGAAGTACAATTTTCTTTAAATAAAAAAGCTCAAGAAGAACTTCATGCAAAAAAAGATCCGCAAGATCTGAGTAATAAATTAAGAATCTACTTAAATCAAAAACTTGGGTTATGGCCTGATGAGATGTGTTGGCCAAATAAAAAGGGAAAGTTGTGGCCTAAATTATTGGTCCTAATGTGGGTCAAACCGGAAGTTTTATTAAGACCTGCCAAGGACTCAGAAATTTTTGATACTCAAGCATTATCTGATTCTAGAAGTGTGCCATACTACATAAGCAAACAAATATCTCAGACAGATCCACTTATGAGCTCTGATACAGATCACGATAATCAGTTTAAAAAAGCAGCTGTTGAATGGAATGAAGATCTTTCTTCAAATAGATATTTAGCATGGTTTTCAGCAATGAAAAAAGGGCAGTACACTGTAACACAAATGCCATGGACCAGATTAGGATACACCTATGACTGGAGTAGAGAGTCATTTTTAAAAGACAAATTTAAGGGACATTATGGTTTTAGTGAATTTTGTGTAAAACCACTCCACAAATGTGAAATAGTAGCAGTTTACTCATTAGATAAATATGCTAAAGATAGTATAAAAAGAGAATATGAAAATACAATATCCATACAATTTAAAAACTGCGTCCAAAAAATAATCTCTGAGATGACGGGGGACGTTCTAACTATATCTTTAGAAAATCAAGAAAAAATTAAGGAAATTATAACAAAAAAAATAAAT
>CAZSLQ010000005.1:38396-38621 GCA_964607885.1 uncultured Pseudomonadota bacterium | reverse complement strand
GATTACTTAATCTATTAAAAAATGACAGAAAAAAAAGAGGCGATCTTCCTGGTGAAAATGATTTAAAAACATATACTCAAGAAATAAAGGAATGTGAAGAGACAATTAAAGAGTTAATTGGGAAATTTGATATTAATGATTTTTTAAATATAAGAAAAAAAGATGTCCGAGATAAGGAATATGAAGAATACATGAGACAAAGAGCCGAAAGTGAACCCGATATAT
>CAZSLQ010000005.1:35962-38386 GCA_964607885.1 uncultured Pseudomonadota bacterium | reverse complement strand
TAATAAAAATACTAAGTCAGAAGCGCTTACTTAATCAAGGCAAGCGCTTCTGCTATTTTATTTACCTTTCCGGCACCAATTGTCAAAATCAGATCACCCTGTTCAATCTCAGTCTGAATAGACTGCGTAATCTGCTCATAAGTAGCCATAGACACAATTTTGAGCCTAGGATTTTTTTCTTTAATTGCAGCTACCAAATTTTCGCTTGTGACCCCCGGAATAGGCTTCTCACTCGCAGGATAAATTTCCGTGATATATAAAGAATCAATATTGTACTGAAAATTCAAACTTGATAAAACCTCAACAAATTCATTCCAGCATTTTTGAGTTCTTGAAAAACGGTGGGGTTGAAATATAACATGTAACCGATTTTTTTTACGCTTATGCGCAACAATTAATGTATTTTTTATCTCCGTCGGATGGTGCCCATAATCATCAAAAATATCCGCACCATTAAATGTCCCCTTAAACTCAAAGCGCCGCTCAACACCCTTAAAGCTTTCAAGGGCTGAGGCAATCACGGGAAACGGTATATCAAACTCCAGACACATCGCAGTTGCCGCCAACGAGTTCAGAACATTATGTTGACCGGCAATATTCAAAGTTACATTTCCCAAAAAAGTTCTTTGCACTTTACCTGAGGCAATATCAACTCTATTTTTGTAGATATTAAAGTTTGTTTGAGTCCCTCCAGACTCAATTATTTCACCCATTATGTCGGCGCTTTCAGATAAACCGTACTTTACAACATTAATATGCTGCAATGGTAAAATTGATTGAATGTTCGGATCATCAATACATAAAAAAGCCTTGCCATAAAAGGGAAGTCTGGCCAAGAAATCTTTAAAAGTACTCTTTATATCATTAATATCTTTGTACGTATCAAGATGATCGCTGTCAATGTTTGTGACCACAGCCATTGTTGGATGAAGATAAAGCAATGACCTATCACTTTCATCAGCTTCAGCAATTAAAACATTACCACCACCAAGCTGCGCATTATTATCAATGCTTTTCAGTACACCACCGATAATCACGGTTGGTTGTAATTTTGCTTCAATCATGATATGCGAAATCAGCGAAGTTGTAGTAGTTTTACCATGAGTTCCTGAAACGGCTATGCTGAATTTGGTTCTCATAAGTTCAGCCAGCATAATTGCACGTGGAATCACAGGAATTCCCTTTTCAAGGGCAGCCAAAACCTCGGGGCTCTGACGATCTACTGCAGAAGAGTAAACAAGAACATCCGCATCAACAACATGGTCTTTGTCATGTCCACAGGAAATTTTACAACCTATTTTTTCAAGATAATCAATTGTTTTACCTGTTTTACAAAGATCACAACCGCTTACAGTATATCCTTGCAATCTCAGAATCTCGGCTATTCCACTCACCCCTATGCCACCAATACCCATGAAATGAATATGTTCTCGCTTTTTATACATTGATTACCCAATCACAAAAAGTACCGTAAAAGCCTATCAAATCCCTCGTGAACAACATGCGCATCTCTTGCGAAACAAAGACGTATAAAAGGTTTCCCTGTTGCCCCAAACTCCCCTCCGGGAACAAGGCCAACTTTCACCTTATTTAAAATGCTTACACAAATATCCGTTGAATCCGCATGCTCAGTTTTTAAGAATAGAAAAAAACCACCTTGGGGCATTTTATATGAAAAGATACCCTTTTCAACCAAGGGCTGAAGACGTTGCACCGCAACATCCCTCCCCTGACGAACTTTCTCGGCAAGCTCAGATACCAAATCAAATCTTGTCAATGCATAATATCCGGCATACTGAGCAGTGTTGTTTAGACAGTTTAAAAGAGCATCTTGCAGTCTTACCAATTTGGAAATTAAACTTTCATGAGCAATTAAATACCCAATTCGCCAGCCACTCATCGCCATATTCTTAGAAAAACTGTTTATGGATATGAGTTTTTCACTTTTTCCAATAATAGATAAAACTGATTCAAAGGTGTCATCAAAAATATAATCTCTGTATGCCTCATCTACAATAAGATAGATACCTTTTTGCTCACACCAATCCAGAATCTCAAGAATCGTAGATTTGGGAACAATATGCCCTGTTGGGTTTGTAGGGTTTGAAAACACAATTATCTTAGTTTTTGAAGTAGTTGCTGATTTTATTTTATCAATATCGAGTTCCCACTCAATCTTTGAACCTTTAATACATGAAACAAATACAGGCTTACACCGTGAAACATTAGTTAAAATTGAATAAGCAGGGTAAGCAGGTTCAGGAATTATCACCTCATCTCCCGGCTCAAGCTGGGATAGAAAAACAAGAGATAATGCTCCTATACCTCCATGAGTAGGCAAAACTTGGTTGGGTAAAATTTTGTTAGCATATTTTTCCGAATAAACTTCAGCAACTTTTTCACGAAAATCCTTAAGTCCAAAGC
>CAZSLQ010000005.1:32221-35952 GCA_964607885.1 uncultured Pseudomonadota bacterium | reverse complement strand
CCGGTTTTTAGCGCCCCCTGAGAAAAAGAAATATACTCAGAGCTGCTATTTACAATCTCTTCAATCCTTTTGATTCCAGAAAGCGGAATCTGCAACATGTTTGTCTCCAGATAAAATTAGAACCCCAAATAAAAAGTGGAGCTAACCGGATTCGAACCGGTGACCTCATGAATGCCATTCATGCGCTCTACCAACTGAGCTATAGCCCCTAAATTTCTATAAGATAATACAAAGTTTAAGCAAAGCTTACAAAAACGCAAGATTTTTTGGTTATACTATAGTTTGAAAAACTTTTAGGAGATTTTCGTGAAAAATATTAATTCATTTTTAAAAATATGTAAAAAATTATGCTCTGTTGTATTTGAAATCAAAAATGCAGGGGGGACGGCTTATATGGTTGGAGGAGCCGTTAGGGATCTGGTAATGGGTTACCCGATTAAAGATTCGGACATTGAAGTACATGGACTAACATCGGACCAGTTGCAAGCAGTTCTTGAAAAATTTGGCAAAGTTGAGCTAATTGGAAAACAGTTTGGTGTTTTTAGATTATATGGCGTAGATGTTGATTGGGCACTACCACGAACTGACAGTACAGGCCGCAAACCCACCGTTAAAATCAATCCGAATATGGACATCAAAGCGGCTTGTAAAAGACGCGACCTGACAATGAATGCAATGGCTATTGACCTAAACTTTGTTTGTCAAAATATAAAAAACAAAGAGCTTAAAGAGGTAAAAGATTTAAAAATTATCGACCCGTATGGCGGTCTTGATGATATAAAAAAAAGAACTCTTAGAGCTATAGATCTAACACTTTTTACTCAGGATCCATTAAGATTTTTCAGAGTTATGCAATTCATTTCTAGGTTTGAAATGAGTCCGGATGAAAAGTTAAATAAATTATGCGCTACAATGCCAATATCTTACACTGGTAAAAAAGCGTTAATCGCAAAAGAAAGAATCCATGAGGAAATAAAGAAAATGATTTTAAAATCAAAATCCCCCTCTCTTGGATTCCGCTGGCTTGCCCAGATAAATCGACTAAAAGAACTTTTCCCTGAATTAGAAATACTTAGAAGTATTCCACAAAACCCAAAGTATCACCCGGAAGGCAATGTATTTGAGCATACAATGCAAACACTAGATGCTGCTGCAAATATTGAATTTTACGAGAAAAATAAACAGGAAGAAGAAAAATACCTAATCTCTCTTGCCGCTATCTGTCATGATTTGGGAAAAGCAAAAAAAACCGATCCACAGCTTCACTGTAAAAAACACGAAGTTGAAGGAATGAGATTAGCTCCAAAACTTTTAAAGAAGCTAACGAATAACAAAACAGTAATCAAAACAGTCAAAAAGCTTGTGTTGTACCACTGTATGCCATTACATTTAACAACTCAAGGCTCAAACTTAAAAGCTTATAAAAAATTAGCGGTCAAGCTTGCACCTGAAACAAATTTACGACAACTAGCGCTTTTATGGCTTATAGATAATCGAGGGCGTAACAAAAACTCCATAAAACCACTTACACATTTCGGCGATAATTTTTTAGCATTCATTAAAAAAGCAGAAACTGCCAAAGTATCGCATCAACCCGAGCCACCCGCATTACTGGGTAGGCATCTAATCGATTCTATAAAACCCGGACCAATGATGGGCAAATTGCTAAAAAAGGCCTACCTCATTCAGATCGAGCAGGGAATTACCGACTGGAAACAACTTAAAAAACTGATCCTTAAAATCTAAGCCGGTTTTGCAACAGTCTTAATCTCATCGCTCAGTATTTTTATCCACTGGTCCATTACGGATTTCTGCGCCGGGCCAAGTAAACTTGTAATCGGTGAGAGCTTTTTTGAATTCACAGTTTTAAAGAAATTCAGAATTTGCGACTTGTTATACAAATTTCGCTCCGTAAAGATGGTATTTAGGGCGGCAACAAATTCAGATAACACACTTGACGGAGTACCGGATGTAATCAACTGCAAAATACTGTTATACAGACCCAAATTCCTTTTACCTGCAGCATCTTGCAGTAATGCAGAAATATAAATTTTTGTTCCGGTAGTAATACTCGATGCATTCGTTAATTCTTTAATCCACAAAACCATCACAGGAACCTGATTTGAAGAAAGTACTCCTTGCTTTGTATCTGAGTGAATAAATTTTTCATCTCTTCAAGATCTTTTTTACTTGCATTACCTCTTGAACCGAATAACCTGGTTATAGCGTTGACGAAAAGGCGTCTTTCATAATCAGCGTTTGAAATGGTAAGATCATTCAAAATCTTTTGAAACAAAATAATCTGTTCTGCAATTGATTTTGATTCATATGAAGATAACAAAACACTTGTACATTCAATTACTTTTGCCCAATCCTCAACAATTTTTTGAGTTGATCTTCCAAATGCATTCTTACCCTTCAACAGGGTGTTAAATTTATTTATAAGCCCCTTTAAAGCATTAACCTGTGTAGAATCCATTTTATTTCTCATGCCAAAAAGATTCGTAACCCCATCTAAAAATTTTCCACATTCAAATGCGTTACTATCATTGTTAAACAAGCCGGCAACTTGCTGGTATAAGTTAATTTTCTTCAACGTATCTTTCTCTGCCGCTGCAACATTGAGTTGTGATATTAATTTCAATGAACTTATCTGCTTGGGCGTAACGGACTTGGAAAAATTTGGATTTCCCTTAGCTTTTTCAAGCAAAGCAATTAAATTCTTTAACTGATCGGTGCTTAAGGATCCTCTGCTGTTATATAGAGAAATCAAGTCTCCTTGTATAATAGAAATTAACTCCCTTTTATCTTTCTCTTTGGTAGCTTTGCCTATAAGATCAATCCCTATGTTTCCCAACTTAATTAATGAATCATAATTCTTACCCGCAGCTTTTACTTTTGCCTTGTAGTCAGCAACATTTACTGTAACAACCACTTTTTTAGCAGGGGCGGCAATAACCTTTTTGGGTTTGGGAGCCCCTGCAGACACAGGAGCTTTTGTTGGTGTAGGCAGACCAACCGGCGCTGCTTTGGGAGCTCCAACCAATTGTGTAGGCTTAGCTTTAGCTACAACCGGAGCAACAGGAACACTTTTTTCTAATGAGGCTAACTGACTTTTTTCCGCAGCAGAAAGAAAAGCCAACTTTCCAACAAGTTTTATTAAATCAAGAACTTTTTCACGCTGACTATCGGTAGTTAAAATAGCAAGAAATTTTCCAAGATCAGTAATTAAACGCTGTCGACTTGAGGGAATAATCGATTTTGTTACCTTAGAAATTGCCTGTTTATATCCATTGTATTTTTCATTAAATTTACTTGGCAAAATCTGCTGAATCTTTTCAAGCAAATCCAGAAACTCCGTCTGTTTTTTCAACTTTCTTTCAATTTCAGCTTTTCTTGCAAGCAGCGTTGTATAAGTTGAGTTAAACAATTTCGACAGTCTTGATGCATCCGGAGATGAGATTTTTGAAACATCATTTCGGACCATTCTCAAAATAGATTCAAACTCTTTCCCCAAGTTCACAATTTTAAATAAGGCAACATCTGTAACCAGATCAGACACCAGGGCAGGATCAATTAAATCTGTAATAAGGCCTGAAAATATCTTTTGTTTTATGTCAAAAGTAATTAACGGATAAAATTTTGGCTGTTTAAGGGTTCTTAGCAAAGCCTCGTAAATTAGTATTTTGCTTTTTTGCGTTGCTACCTCTGAAAAAATCGGCAGACTGGGA
>CAZSLQ010000005.1:26882-32211 GCA_964607885.1 uncultured Pseudomonadota bacterium | reverse complement strand
TAACGGCAGCAAGCATGGCCACAGCCGAGGTGTATGTTGATGGAACGGTAGCAGATGGTGCAACAACGCCAGGGGCTGTGGCTGTTGGTAAAGCCCCAGGTAAAGGTGCGGGAGGACGAGCTGAAGGTATGGTAGGTGAAGGAGCAACCGGCACTACAGGAGTAACAGGCGTTGTAACGCCCGGTGCAACGGGTGGAGGAGCCGGCTCCTCTGCGATAGGGATATCAAGATCAATGTCAGGTAAAATATCAGGCAAATCACCAATGTCTCCAATTCCGGGCATTGCAACCAAAGACTGATGTAAGATAAAAGCCATGAAAAATATTAACAAATTATTTTTATTTAATTTTGATTCCATTATAATTCTCCAAATAAAATTCTCCGATAATTATGTTATATTCTCTAACCAAGTCGCATAAAAAATCAAGCTTTCATTTTTTTATGCCATAATTTTGTGGCTTTGATCAAAACTCCCAAATCGGTTATTTGTACTAATCAATTCACATTTTACTAGAAAAATGTCATGCTTATAAAAAATGTTCACCAAAACAAAGGGGATTTGTATGCAGTTAAACATCTTTAAAACTGCCGCATGGCAATTAATATTACAATCAGATTGGGTTTGTAGACTAATTTTATTAGGATTATTTGCAGCTTCCGTCTTCTGTGTAGCAATAATAATTTACAAAGTAATAACATTCAACCGCCACACAAAACAGTTAAAATTTTTATTAAGTCGCATCAACAAAACATTTAAGCTACAAGACTTGGTCACATTAAACAAAGATTTGCCTAGCGGAATAGGTGGAACATTTTTGCATTCAATGCTTACAGATCTTAAGTTGATTTTGGAAAAACATTCGAAAAACAATCAAGTAGCTCCAACAAAGGCAATTTCAAGTGAAGATTTTGACCTGTTGGAACAATCAATTGATAATGAAATTACGGACATAATTGAAGAGGAAGAATCTTACATCTCGGTTTTAGCATCGTTTGCAGCAGTAGCTCCATTAATCGGACTTTTTGGAACAATTTGGGGTCTAATTCACTCCTTCATAGATATAGCCCAAGAAAAAAGTGCTGATATCGCAACTGTTGCTCCGGGTCTGGCTGAAGCACTAACGACAACGCTTGCCGGATTAATCGTTGCAATACCTGCTTTACTCGCATACCACTATTTGACTCGAAAACTGCATAAGATTGAATCTTCATTGCTGGCTCTTGGAGAAAGGTTCATAAGAGTACTGCGACAAACTTTCAATAATCAGGATATACAGTGAAGCTGAAAAAAAGAGTTTCAAGGAAACATTCCTGGCCTGAGTTAATGCTTACTCCGCTCATCGACACTTTTGCTACCCTACTTGTGATGTTTATTATCACGGCACCTATGGTACAAAACAGTATTAAAGTTGATCTTCCGTTTGGCAAAAACAAGGAAGTCGGCACAACTCAAGAACTTATAGTGACGTTACAAAAAGATGGAAAAATATTTTTCAACAACTTTCCAACCAACATGCAAAACTTAGTATCTTCCATTCAAAAATCTCTTACAAATAGGGAAGACACACCGGTCTTTGTAAAAGCCGACCGAACCTTACCATACGGCAAGGTGATTGAGATAGTTGATCAATTAAAACAGGCAGGCGTTAGATACGTTGCAATGTCCACTCAAGCCGCATAATGGTAACGAATGATTAACCCATTAAAAAAATATCTATATATCTCTCTTGCTTTACATCTAGTTTTAATCGTTGTTTTACTAATACTTACCGGCAGTAACAACATCAAACAGCCATTTGTAGTATTTGGAGCTTACTCAAAAAAACCATCACATACACTATATAAAGTAAAAAACAAAATAGTGCCATTTACAACAGGCAATATAAAAACTAAATTTAAATCAAGTACCAAACATACGGTTAAGCATCCCAACACAAACCAAAAATTAGTTGCAAAAAAAACACCTAATAAAAAATCTGTAAAACCACAAAACAGCAACCCTGTAGAAAAATCAAAAAAAAATACGCAAGCAATAGCCAAAACCGAGCGATCCGTAACCATCAACACAAAAAAGCAGGAAGCCTTAATTGAAAAGCGGTTTAGAGAAGAGTTAAAAAAAATGGAAATCGAAGCCCTAAAAGAAATTGAAAACACAAATGCGAAAGAAAAAAAGCTCACACAGAAACTCGTAAAAAGAGAACCTGAGGTCAAGCCCGAACCAAAACCAAAGCCAGAAAAACCAGAACCTGCCCCCGAAATACCAACTACCACAGAACCGGAACCCAACCCTGAGCCGGAGAGGGATAAAAAACCAAGTACCCCAGAAATTGAAAACGAACCCACGGAAGACACTCAGGAAGAGTTTGTTTTTTCACTTTCAGGGGAAATAGACAAAAAGTTTATATTGTATCAAAAATCTCTACAGCAAGAGGTTCAGAGACTTTGGGCACCTCCGCTTGGCGTTCCAAAAGGAACCACCTGCAGAATAAAATTCATAATCGATAAAGACGGAAAAGTTATGAATTTTGAAAATATAAAAAAATCTAACGTGTTAATTTATGACTTAAGTATACTTCGTATTGCTCACCTCTTTAAATTCGACAAGTGTTTATGGGGTAAAAGCTTTATTATTGATTTTTGCCAGTAAATTTACAAGAAAGGGGTATCATGCCATTTCTATTTTTGGTTTTATTCTTTATGGCTTTCTCATTTAATAATGTTTTTTCCCAGGAACTACAAAATTTTTCACTCATTCCAACCAGTACGTTGTTAGAAAATTCAGAGGAACCTGTAAAAATTAATGCAACACGGCATGCTAAAATTAAGACACTAATGCTTTGCGTTGGAGAGGATAAATCCTTAGTTACTATGTCTAAAATAATAAAGTTTGACCTTGAGTTTACTGACCAGCTTGAGGTTGAATTAAAAAAAACAGACCAAGACATATCTACCAAAGCTTTAGCAAAGCTATTCAATGATGGAGTATCTCTCTGCATTTATCTGAAAAATAGCTCATTTTTAAATCAAACAAAAGTTGATGTAGCAATAAAAGAGCCTAGCTCCGGCACAACACTCTATAGCCAAACGTTTGCCTATTCTGAAGAAAGCTTGGTTCTGGACGCCCATAATATTTCTGACAAGCTTATGCTTGAGCTTACCGGACAAAAGGGCCCTATGCTCAGCACTCTTGCCTACTGCAAACAAATTTCAAAAAGATGCAAGGCCATTTGCATTGCAGATTATGCTTGTAAACAAGAAAAAGTTTTATACTCGTCTAAAATGATTAATCTTGCTCCACGGTGGCACACACAGGCTCCTATGTTATTTTTCTCTCAATTAACAAAAGAAAACAATAGATTAATGGCTCTTGATATTAAAACAAAAAAAATAAAAATCGTGTGTTCATATGAGGGATTAAATATGCAACCATCCTTTTCAGAAGATGGTTCGAAAGCCGTTTTATGCCTGTCCGGTAGAAAAAATTCTGAATTATATCTTTATGATCAAGCTTTATGTAATAACATTAAAAAAAAGGTATTTAAACAGCTTACACATAACGGAGGAAATAACTCATCTCCGTGTTATCTTCCGAACGGTAACGTAATATTTTGTTCTGATTTTGAAACCGGAGATCCTCAGATTTACTGCTTTAACCAACAAACAAACCAGGTCGCTCGTATTACCGACGGAAAGGGATATTGCGCCGCCCCATCGTATTGCAAAAAAAACAACTCTATTGTCTTTTGCAGACTAAAACAGGGGGCTTTTCAATTATGTACAATAAAACTCGGAAAAAAAGTTTCTACCGAAAAACAGCTAACTTATGACTCATTAAGCAAGCAGGAGCCTGTCTGGTCGGAGTGCGGAAATTTTATAGCATTTTCAACTGACTGTTTCAATATTAAAAAGGGGAGAAATATTCCACAAATTGCTGTTTTGAATGTACCAAGCGGAAAAATAAGAGTTCTCACCTCTGATGATAAAATTAAGAGCTTTCCGTGCTGGACCAACAAAACATATTTTTGTTGATCTTCTTTGATTTTATAAATGATGAAAGATTTCGTACAAGCTTTTGATATAAATTTACATATTTTTTAACATTCTCTGTTTCTTTGCAGTAACAGAAATATCTCACACCTTTTGCCGGATCAAGCATATCTTGATTCATCAATGCCCTAAATTGAACGGAGTCAAATTCATAATCTAATTTAAAATCATCAGATACCCCACACTTATAAGCATTTAAATCTTCATCTGCAGTATGAGATTGAGGATCATTTTGATAGTACAACAATCCCCAAGGACGGCACCTATAAACAACGCTATTTACCAGTTTCTTGGGAATAAATATTTGAACCAAAAAACCCGTTTGCCCATCTTCATAAGCTGATAGAAGTTCTAACATTTCATTGATCTCAACCTCATATTTTTGATAAAAATCATGTAGACCAAATTCTTCAAACATCTTATAAATCAGGCGCCCAAAATCTACATACGAAGCATTTGTAGAAGCTATAAAATAATAAAAGGAGCATTCACCCAAATAACGGCTGTTCCCGAATAAACATGGATTTAGAGCAAGCAATTTTTTTCTTATTTTGGGGATTTCGTCAAAATCACATCGATGTATTTTCCCGTTTTCGATATATTTTTTTAAAAAATCCTGTACGGAATTAAATTTCGTAAGATCAGCTTCAGGAAAACGCATAAATATAAAATCAACCAAAGATTTTTTATAAATGGTTTCAAACAATGCCTGTGATATGTCATATAATATTTTGAATGAACGGCTTTGACCGTGATAGAATACAAAATATTCTTCTCTGAATTTAATTTCTCTATCTAAAATCTGTCTAAACAGGTCTTTAATATATTCAACCCCCACCCTTTTGATTTCCCGATCAAATTCTTGCGCCAAGGTCTCTCTTAGTCCGGGACGGCTCAAATATGAAAATGTTTGAGTTTTAACGGTATCCAATCCTGAAAAATTTGGAAGCCCAAGCTGATTCGATACATTTAGAAAAATCTGATCAAGAGAATATTGCGAATCTGAAGATTCCAAACCGTCTAAGCAAAAACATAAAGAAGGTTCCGCTGCCACTATTATTGCAAAACAAAAATAAAAAATTTTAAAAAAACTTAATCCAAACCTCACCAGATCAACCCCCATTTTAGGCCAACACAATAACCCACCCCACTAAAAAGTTAACATGTTTTAAAATCACTCTCAAACGCGTAAAGCAGGAACAGGCATATATAATTATATTTGAGAATTATGGTCAATAAATTCTTTATATTTTTTACAATCAGCCATAGAGTTTTTTATGTC
>CAZSLQ010000005.1:16848-26872 GCA_964607885.1 uncultured Pseudomonadota bacterium | reverse complement strand
CCTCAAACTTAATCTCCGGAGCACTCTTACCAAGATCACTTTCAAGAATCTTAACAAGGTCAATTATTTTGGTACTTCGGCCTGAAGCAATGTTAAACACGTCACCCTTCAAATCCCCTGAAATTGCTATTTTCAGATTTGCCTCAACTACGTCGGATACTTTGACAAAATCACGAGTCTGAAGGCCGTCTCCAAAAATGGTGACAGGGAGTCCATTCTCAATATTATGTTTGAACTTGACCATAACCGATGAGTATTCACCATTAAAATTTTGCCGTTCTCCATAAACATTGAAGTATCTTAGTCCAACCGTTTTAAGGCCAAAAGATTGGGCGTATTTCTTGCATAAAAACTCACCTTCCAATTTACTCTGCGCATACGGAGATTTAGGGCAAGTAGCATCATTCTCCGAACAGGGACCGGTCTTATCACCATATACGGCACAAGAAGAAGAAAACACAAAAACCCCAACCCCATTTTTAACACACCCTTCAAGTAAATTTTTCGTACCTTGCACATTTATTTTTTTGCACAGATCAGGATACTTTATTGAATGTGGAACTGATACTAGGGCAGCACAGTGAAATATCATATCTTGGCTCTGTGTTGCCTTCAAACAGACATGATCCAAACTTATATCTGAGTAGATAATATTTATGCCATGAATAATGTTTTTAAGATTTTGTATTTTACCTGTTGAAAAGTTGTCTAAAACAGATACTCGAGCCCCGAACTCAACGAGCTTTTCGGACAAATGTGAACCAATAAAGCCGGCACCCCCCGTTACTAAGACCTTCTTTCCTTCATAAAACTTTTGCAAATTCTTCATTACTACTGCTCCTTGTTTTTTTGCTTTATTGCTTTAAGAAAACATCTCTTAAAGGTTGTCTTCTTTGACTAAAAAAATTCTCAGTTAAAACTTTATCCGCAACAGATGTCCCGTCGATGAAGGCCTCCTGCATACTCGAATAATTCCAGCCGCCAAACCGCCCCACCGAAAAAACTGAAAGCCGGGCTAAAGCATCAAGAATCTTGGGCATATTTTTTTCTCTCCATAAATCATAAATTACATACGCATAATTAATATGTAACCTCTTCTGAGCCACAATGTTACCACGATTTAGACCTAAAAACTTTAACGCCTCCTCCTCTGATTTGTAGGTTAGGTTATCAGTCTGCCTCGAGCTTTTGGTACCATGCAAAAACGACACCTCACCATAAATTCCAGAACACCCATTTTTAACACAACCCTGAGAAATATTATTCCAAAGTCCTAATCGATAAAATGGAAACCGTTTCTCCGGAAAATATATCCAGTGACATGCACCAATGTTAGGCGTATTGAAGCCCAAATTAAAATTAATCACAGAACTGCATAACAAACTGGAAGCTAGGTATTTAAAACTTTTTGTTCCTAACAAAAACTCTTTAAGCGGAATTGTTGTAATAAGCTTATCATATGGCTCTGCATGTCCATTTTCAAAAAACACGATCTTGTTATTCAGATCAATAAAAACAGCCTTATGATCCGTTTTTATTTTTTTCTTTAATCTCGAGGTGATATTTTTTATTAAAAGCTCAATCCCCCCATTTTTAGGATAATAAAAAAAACTGTTATACCCCACATCCCGCGCTACATTCTTCTGAATTGCACCATTTAAAATTAATTTCAAACTTGTCTGAGGAACAAAGCGGCCTACCCAAGAAGACACCACATCCCTTACGTCATAACTTAATAACTTCCCATTGTACGGAAAGAAAAAATGCTTACCGAATCCTGCGCCAAAATATTTCAAGACCCAATCATAAAAACTTGTTGCTTTTTTTAGGCCTGTTTTTCGGTTGATGTAACCATCAATACAGTCATAAATCACATCAGCAGGAAGTCCGAACAGACTCATTTGAAAGGGGTATGGGACAAAGGTATTAGAATGAAAAATAGAGCTGCAGCGTTTGTTTAAAATCAAATCTTGATGAAAATCAAAAATATCTTCTAAGAAAGCTTTAAATTTTGGATCACTTATATGAAGAAGATGACCGGTATAATCAAAATTGAATCCATCTACAAATTCAGTTTTCAATAAGCCACCGGGGCGAAGATCTTGCTCAAATATCTCATAGTCAAGATAGCCTCTCTGCTCCAGTTTATATGCCGCACTCAACCCAGTTAAACCAGCGCCCAAGATCACCACCTCTGCCACAAAAACTCCTTAATAATTAATTAATTATTAATTATCATATCAATCTGAAAGGAGAATGCAATATCAATATTTATGAGATTAATCCATTTGAGTCAACTGGATTGATTTTTTATTCTGAAAAGAAAATTGTCCTGTTTTAATAGCTTTTTCTTCCTGCTTAGGAAAGCTCAAAACAAGATAATAACTATTTATGGCAACAACTTTTTGATCAACATTAAAACTGAGCTCCTGTTTGGTTGAATCCCAAATTCCGTCACAAACAAGATTTTGTTGGATGGGGATTAATTGTGGATCCGTTTCTTTTTTTTGATATAAAGAGGCTTGAAGTGAATCAATTTTTTTACCAAGCCAATGCAAATTAAGAGTTTTTAGTTTTAAAGGAATTTTACTCTTCATAGTTATAAGTCCAACCCAAGCCCACTTTTTTTGCTTGATCTCAGATACCTCTTCATTAGACAAAAACTCCTTCCATGTGCTTGTAGTGCAAAGCTGAAACAGCGGACCAAAATTTACAAGATCACCGCAAGGCAAAGAGTTTAACGGAGATGCAAAAATTTCGTAATTTGAAAAAACAAAGCCAAACAAAAGCATATATTTTAGAATTTTTACATGAACCAACATTGACATCTCCTCCGCCTAACCCTTCCTTTGAATCGTTCTGATATAATTCTAAAGCTTTTGTTGAACAAAAATAAAGGATTATTTTATGAATTAGAGAATTATGCGCTTTAAAAGACCATTTTGTTGATAAATACATGCACAACTCTTCCGGTAGAATAGGAACTCATTCCAAAATGTTTCGGCAGTGGAGGGAATGGGGCCGTGAATTCAAGATTTTTTATAACAGCAGAATCAATAGTCTTATTTCCACTCGATTCAAGAATTTCTGAATCAAGCAATTCACCCTTTTCTCCAATGGTAAAACCTATCACAAGCCTGTATTCACCTGCAAAAATCGGCAGGTTATAAAATTCACAGTTCTGCTTCCATGTGGCTTGACAACTCCAATCCAACTTTGCTTCGTAGGAGATATATTTCATCTCTTCAAAATACGGTCTTTTATTGGGATCCCCATCCCGATCTATCAAATCTGTACCATTTTCTCCATCAAGTTTTTCTATGTACCCCTTGGTTAGGGCGATAACATTTCTGGAATTTTTTGGCTTGACACTTGCAGCACCCCACACCGGGCCTGTAGACTGCTTAGCCTTATTTTTTTTAAGTACACTAGCCAAAAGAGTCTCTTTTTCCTGATGTTTATCAACCGGAATAGGTTTTTTATACTGCTCAACAAGTTGCTGCATCGCTTCTATTTTTTTAATTCGCTCTTGTATGTTTTTTTCTTCGGCAAGCTTTACAGATCTAGCTTGATCTATAACTAAATTATCTTTATTTTCAGGTATATTTTTCCCCAAAACAACAGCAGTTTTTTTAGGTTTAGCCGCCTTCTTTGCCTGAAGATATGCTTGCCTTTGTATTCTGGATTTTTCTAACTTATTATTTTTTTCGACTGAGGCAGTCTTTGAATCAGTTTTATGTGTATCTATTTTAGGTTTTAATTCAGTAGCATTTGAAACATTTGTTACCCCCACTTCCCCAATCTTTGTGGGTGGAACTTCAAGTTTATCAGGCTGTTTATGATTTTCATCAAAAATTACCCAACCAAAATTTGATTTTGGGGCAACAAGTTTTGCTGGCAATGTGTCTTTTGGCTTGGATGGGAAAGAGTTCTTGGGCTTCTTATCAACAGATTCAAATATTTTTTGCAAAGCTTCGCGCCGCTCTTCTCTGCGTTTCTCTATATATTTTCGCTCCTGCTCAGAAAGATTCGAAATTTGAGATAAATTTTTTATTAGGGACTTTACTCGTGATTTAAAACTAAATTCCAAAAAAAACAGAGATAAAATCAAGTGAATTAGAAGAGATATCGCTATGAAATAAAATAGAATCAAACTTTTTTTATATTTTAGATTCATTACAGAACTCTTTTGTTAAATATTGTTCACACTTAATTTACAGGAGTTTTTATGACGAAGAAAGCTAAATTTAAAAATTAATCAAATAGTCTCAATCCAAAAACTATCTTGCCTTTTTACAATGATCCAATTATGCCCAATCTGATGCTTTCCTCCACGATTAGAGTTGAGAAATCTGATTATCTCATCGATATATTTTGAGCTCAAACTAAAAGAAACTTCTTCCCGAATCAACCAGTGCAAAATTACACGTTTGACAAAAACGGAATGCAACAACCGGATTTTTTTAAGGGATCCTTGCCAATAATCTTTTTTAACAAAAATATTATTGAACTCTTTTTCTGCAAGCAGTTTAAGAAAATCATCCTCAGATCTTAAATGCTCAACTGTGCTCTGAAATTTCTGATCAAACCTTGAATCGCATTGTTTAATGGATGGAATAACATTTAAACGAATTCTGTTACGCAAATAATCTTGGGAAACGTTTGTCGGGTCAGTTAGATATTTAATTTGACTTGAATCGAGATATTCAAGAATCTCATTTTTACTTAAACCAAGCAATGGTCGAATATATATTCCATCAAACGCTCTCATGCAACTTAAACCGCTCAAACTCGTACCCCGCAACAGACGCAAGAAGAATGTTTCCTGCTGATCCTGTAAATGGTGGGCCAGCGCAATAAAATCAGCCTGCTTCTCTTTTAAAATTTGCGCAAATAAAAATCTACGCATCTTTCTTCCGATCTCTTCAGAAGAACCATTTGGTTTAATATTCAAGTTAAGCTCACTGGCTTTGCGCGAAATAAATTCGACATTTAGAGATTGACATAACTGCTTACAAAACTCCACATCACGCCAAGACTCTTGACGCCACTGATGATCAAGATGGACTGCAACAAGTTTTATCGCATCGTTTTTTTGCAAATTATGCAAAACATGTAATAAAAATACAGAATCCGGTCCTCCGGAAAGTCCTAGCACAATTTTGGGAGATTTTAAAATATTTTTTTGCCTGCAAGCAGATGAGATCAGATCAAGTGTATCTTGCAAAACCTTATCAATTAAAAAGTTCATGATTTTGTTAATGAGAGTAGATATGACTGAATAAAAGGCATTATCTCGCCATCCAACACTTTTTCCGGTTGAGGAGATTCCAAATCCGTTCTATGATCCTTAACCATCTTATACGGATGCAAAACATATGACCTGATTTGCGATCCCCATTCGATTTTTTTCTTTTCAATACTGGCCTCTTTTGCCCGTTTCTCTTCCTCCTGTACCTCCATAAGCTTTGCACGCAACATCTTCATGGCCGTTTGCTTATTTTGCTGTTGCGAGCGTTCATTCTGACATTGCACAACAATTCCGCTCGGCATATGAGTTATTCTAATTGCTGATTCGGTCTTATTGACGTGTTGTCCTCCACATCCCCCGGCACGATAAGTATCAATTTTTAAATCCTCTTCCCTAATTTCTATTGCCGCATCCTCAACTTCAGGTGTTACGTTTACAGCGGCAAAAGAGGTATGTCTGCGTTTATTTGCATCAAATGGTGAAATCCTTACAAGTCGATGCACTCCGGCCTCTGCCTTTAAAAAACCATAAGCATTCTTACCTTTAACATAAAGAGTGCATGATTTAATCCCCGCCTCTTCTCCAGCCTGGTAATCAAGTGTTTCAACTTTAAATCCCTCAAGCTCGCAAAAGCGCAGATACATTCGAGCAAGCATACTTGCCCAATCCTGAGATTCTGTTCCTCCGGCACCTGAGTTAATACTTAAGTAGCAAGGCTTCTCATCCTCAGGCTTATTAAGCAGCAACTCAATTTTAAATTTTGAAACTTTTTTGCACAATGAAAAAATTTCATCTTTTATATGAGATAACTGCTCCTCGTTATTGCTAAACATTTCAATAAGTTCAAGATTTTCTTGATAAGAATTGGAAATATCAGAATAACCTTCGATCAAAGGTTTTAATCTACGATGTTCCTCAAGAATCTTGTCTCGTTCAGGATTCTGCCAGAAATTTTCTTCATTAAGTTTTGCATCTAGACCTTTAAATTTATCTTCAATCTTAGACTGAATCCAGAAAGTCTTGATCGCATTAATGTCCGGTTCAATATTTTTTAAATTTTCTCTTAAATCATCAATTAACATAGTTAAACTCTAGGTACAGTGTTAGGCCAATCTTGTGATACAATTACATATATTTACTGAACGCTCAAGAGGCGTTGGGTGAGTTATGTGATTATAAATCTGATTGGTATAATTTTCAATAAACTCGTACTTCCGGCTTATCTCTTGTTCTTCTTCCGGTCCCATATACTCGGCCAAATTGAGGCACGCACGGTGCAACTTATGGTAAACATTACTAAACTCTCTCTCTGTCATTCCAACTTTTGGATCTAATGAGTATTTTACAGAGTCTTGGAAAACCTTGTTTACCACATATCCAAATTTTTTATGACTCGAACAACGGCCCAAATCCCCCAATTCGGGAAGCTGATTGACCATGGAGTTTACAATTATTCTGATAACTTGGTGCGCATCCCCTAGATTTAATCTTAAAAGGTCTGAATTTAAAGTCAAAATGCTGTACATGTGGCTTGCCAAAGTAATCATATCAATGGCCTGAGTAAGTAAGTGAGCATCGCCTTTTCCTACGAACTCTACAGCCTTAGAATCGGCGAAATACTCCGCTCGCTTTGATTCACCGGAAATTGAATCACACATATGCCCAATTTCATGGGCAACTATACAAGACAAAAGCCTGCTTCCAAAATGTTTCCAGAGTAAAAGTTTTACAAGACCTTCACCTATTACAAGCTTATGAAATTTTTTAACTTTTTTATTAACATCGGTAGAGATTTTTTTGCCATTTTTATACTTAGTAACCGTCTCAGTCTGGGTAACGGTTGAAGTCTGCGCACTTGCATTGTAAGTCTTACTATCGGAACCCACATACAAAACAAGCTTTGGCATTTTATCAATTTTGGCTATCTTGACAAACTTATCCACTATTTGGCTAACCGTTTCATAAAGAACCGGGGCGCTGGATTTATTATCATCAAGCAAAACCTCACCTGATTCATCTTTGAAGCATTTAATTTTTGAGATTTCGGATTCAATCAGACTATAGTTTTTATTTGTGGGTTTTAACTCTAATGTAGGTCGCGCAAAATCACCATCAATTTTAACACTTTTATTATAGCTGATCCGACAATCAACAGGCTCCCCTGAGAAAATAAATCCCGGATAAACAAGATAAATACATGCGATAAATTTAATTAATAGTTTTTTCTTCATAAAACACCCATTTTCACTTGCTTATTAAAATAAAATATTTAAAATTCAGATTGTCAACTTCAATAAAGTTTGTGATAATTGATTTTACCACAAAATCTAAACAAATGCTGGAATTCTTTGTTTTTATTTATTAAAATGTAAATTATCCACTATACTTGAGGTGTAATCTCTCTAAGATGTCAATATAAACTGATATTCTTAATGGATTAAATTTACTTAAAAAACTATTTAAAACTAAGGTAAGTACGCATGAAAAAAAACATTCGCGGGGGATTGGGAGGTAGGGGACCAAACGCTATTTGGATCCTTCTTTTCTTCATCGGTATAGGAATCTTGTACCTTTTCTGGTTCAATAGCGTCAACAGAGAGACAGAACTACTTTCCTATTCCAAGCTTCTAACCTCTATAGAGCAACAAAAAGTTGCCTCCCTGACCATCCAAGACCAGCTAGCCCAGGGAAAATACAAAGATGGAAAACAATTTGCAGCCTATGTAGTTCCAACGGACCAATTTTGGGATACACTTAAAGCAAATAAAGTCGATACAACAATATACCCTCAAGAACGTTACCCTTGGGGACTTTACGTGTTTCTGGCTCTATTGCCGTTCTTGCTACTGCTATTCTTCTTTTACATAAGGCAAAGCCAAAGTGGAGGATCCGGAGGAGGCGCAGGAAAAATCTTTAATGTCGGGAAAAGTAAGGCGAGGTTTTTCTCTCCCAATACTATTAATGTAACATTTAAAGATGTTGCCGGAGTTACAGAGGCCAAGGAAGACCTGCTTGATATAATTGAGTTTTTAAAAAATCCTGAACGCTTCGAAAAAATTGGAGCTAAGATCCCTCGTGGAATTTTACTTACAGGTGCACCCGGAAATGGTAAAACCTTGCTTGCAAAAGCCGTTGCAGGAGAGGCGACCTGTCCTTTTTTCAGCATAAGCGGTTCTGATTTTGTTGAGGTTTTCGTTGGGGTGGGTGCATCACGAGTTCGCGATCTGTTTGCTCAGGCCAGAAAACATAGTCCTTGTATAATTTTTATCGATGAGATAGACGCCGTAGGGCGCCAAAGAGGAATTGGCCTTGGCGGTGGAAATGACGAAAGAGAACAAACCCTAAATCAGTTACTTTCTGAAATGGATGGGTTTGTTACAGAGGCCGGCGCAATTATAGTTTTGGCGGCGACAAATCGCCCCGATGTCCTTGACAAAGCATTGTTAAGACCTGGTCGTTTTGACAGAATAATAGAGGTCCCTTATCCGGATTTGCAAAGTCGAAAAGAAATTTTGAAGGTACATTCACGAAATGTTAAGCTCGACCCAGAAGTCGATTTGGAAAGAATAGCGAGGGGAACACCGGGCTTTAGTGGAGCGGATCTTGAAAATTTAATAAATGAGGGTGCGTTAGTAGCCTCTAAAAGTAACAAATCTATTGTAGGAAATGACGATTTGGAAAAGGCAAGAGATAAGATCATGCTTGGGTCTGAACGCAAGACGCTGATACTCACAGATAAGGACAAGAGATTAACAGCTTATCATGAGGCGGGACACACACTACTTAACCTACTTTTGATTGATACCGACCCATTCCACAAGGTGTCGATTATACCTCGCGGAAGAGCTTTAGGTGTTTCATGGTCGCTGCCTGAAAGAGACAAGCATTCTAGAAGTAAAAGTGAGATGTTGTCAAAAATTATGGTCTGCATGGGTGGCTACTTGGCGGAAAAAATGGTTTTCCATGAACAAACGACAGGTGCTGCAAATGACATTCAGCAAGCTACAGACATAGCAAGAAACATGGTATGTCGTTACGGAATGTCTGATCTTGGTCCAATTGACTACAACTATAATGTTGAACATCCATATCTTGGTAGAGATATTCAAAGCCATAAGGAATTTTCTGAAAAAACTGCAGAAAAAATTGACCTAGAGGTTGCAAAGATTATAAATGGCTGCTTAGATAAGGGAAGCCGAATTTTACAAGATAATAGTGACCGTTTAGAACTTTTAGCTAACACCTTAATTGAAAAAGAAACCCTACAAGCTAAAGAAGTCTACGAGATGTTAAATATAGAGCCAAGAGAATTACACTCGTTTAAACCCGAATAATAGGACAATAAAAACTTTTAAAAATGTGAATTTTTGCTAAACTATAAATGCACTTATGACCTAATTTTGCGAAAGGACTTTGTAAATGGCAAATACATGTGCGATATGTGACAAACGACCACAAACCGGAAATTTTGTTAGTAATGCAAACAACAAAACGAAACGTTGGATTTATCCAAATGTTCACGTAATCAAGTATAGATATAAGGGCCAAACAAATGTGCATAGAGATGCTGTGTGCACAAAGTGCCTTAAATCCGGTAAAATTGAAAAAGTTATTTAATTAATCTATTTCACAGGAATACATAGAATGGCGAATATTAAATCTGCAAAAAAAAGAGCAAAACAAAATATTAAGAAAAAAGAGATAAATCAAGCTAGAGTATCCGAAATAAAAACTTATACAAAGAATATACTTAAGGCTCTTGATGAGAAAAAC
>CAZSLQ010000005.1:16188-16838 GCA_964607885.1 uncultured Pseudomonadota bacterium | reverse complement strand
CATTGAAGCAGCCAAAAATCTTTTTAAAGTTGCCCAAACTCAAATTGCTAGAGCAAAGGGTAAAAAGACAATAAAGGCAAACTCAGCTGCTCGCAAGATCAGCAGGCTTGCAAGAAAAATTTTCTCAGCAGAGAAAGTTCAATAATTTTTTGTATTAGAGACGTTTTTTTATGCATTTAAAGTGAGGGATAGGGTATGATGAAGTCAAGTGAGTTGGTCTTGATTGTAGAAACGGTCGAGGAGGGGGTAAAGTTTTACACTGAGAAGCTTGGTTTTGACCTTGTGGACATACAAACATCCCACGAAAACGAAAACCTTTTAGCCTCAGCACGAGTAAAAAAGGGTAAGTGTTCCATTACTTTACGAACGCCACTTGTTGAAGAGCTTGCTGCATTTAGCTTTATAAAACGATGTGTAAGCCGATGTACGGGTCTTTACATAGAGATTAAAAAGGGGTTGGAAAAATATTATCAGCGCTGCATCAAAAAAGGCGTAAAAATTTCCGGCGAATTAAAAAAAACGGAATGCGGGAATTTAGCTTTTTCGATTCGGGATCCGTTTGGAACGTTGTTGGTTTTTGCTGAAGTATGCCCAAAAGAGATACCCTCTCTAAATGTTCTTGGAATATCTATTGACAAGAATGCCGTACA
>CAZSLQ010000005.1:15240-16087 GCA_964607885.1 uncultured Pseudomonadota bacterium | reverse complement strand
GATTGCAAAATCTCGAAAATAGTTTCTTTAAAATCTAGGGCAAATTAATTTTTGCTCTAGATTTTGATCTTATCGAATTCAACTTTAAGCATTTTGTAAATTTTCTGAATATCTGAGCTTAGAATTCTTATACTCCCAATTGTTTCACAAAAATTGGTGTCCCCCACCCATCTGGGTAAGACATGTATGTGAAGGTGCCCAGGAATACCTCCTCCACCGGCAACCCCCATGTTTATCCCAATATTAAAACCCTTAGCTCTTAACACTTTTTCTAAAGCAGTCAATGCAGCCGGCACTACTTCAAAAATTTCTGTGCGAACCTTTTTGCTTAAGTCCCTCAAATCAGCCTTGTGCTCATTGGGTAAAACCATTAAGTGGCCTATATTATATGGATATTTATTCATCATTACAAAACAGTTTTTAAAACGTTTTATAATAAGATATTTTTTATCATTATCCAGATCAAGTTGATGACAAAAAACACAGTTATTATTAAACTTCTCTTTATTATTTTCACGATTTTTATTTATATAATCATGCCTCCATGGGGCATACAATAAGTCTCTTTTCATAGAATTCTCCCTTAAACTTAATACCCCAAGATAAACTAATATCAATTAACAAGCAATTCTATTGTTTTCCATACTCAAAACGCTTGACGTTATAGATACATCTGGTAGCCTATACTCACTAGTGTGTTGATATAAATTGGCGCCCGTCTTGCTAGGTAGCTAGGGCGTAGCAAGTAAGCCGAAGTGGCGGAATTGGCAGACGCACGGGACTCAAAATCCCGCGGTGGATAACACCGTGTCGGTTCGACCCCGACCTTCGGCACCATTTTTTAAAG
>CAZSLQ010000005.1:6903-15138 GCA_964607885.1 uncultured Pseudomonadota bacterium | reverse complement strand
TCACCCTAAAGCTCCAATCCATTATCTTATTATTCCTAAGAAACATATAATTGATATTTCAGATCTAACGGATCTCGACCAACAGTTCGGATGGCAGATACTCAAAATTGCAGGCGAAATTGCAAAAAAAGAAAATATCAGCGGTTTTAATCTTATTTCCAACAACGGTAAGGCGGCAGGTCAAAGTGTATTACATCTGCATTTTCACCTCCTTGCCGGTAAAAATATTTATTCTGGTGGACTTTCGCTGTGAAAAAACTAAGTTTTAAAAAGAAAATTTTTATTTCCGTTTCACTTTTCATCATTACTTCGCTTCTTCTGCTTGGGCTTTCATATAGAATGTTGCAGATGCTTGTATACAGCGGAGATAACATTTTTTATGGGACAAAACAGTCTATACTGGCGCAAGAGATCCGCGAAGAACTGTTTAAGCTCAATGATATTCAAAACGTAAAATTTAAAACGTCAGACAACCTAACTTTGTCGGGAATTTTTATAAGAAGACCAAATGCAAAGGCAAACATGCTGCTATGCCACGGATATCGTGCTAGCAAGGAGTTTATGTATGCATTCATTAATTTATTTCCACAGTTCAATTTACTTCTTTTTGATTTTCGCGCTCACGGACAAAGTGAGGGGCACATAATCTCAATCGGTTGCCATGAATACAAAGATGTTTTGGCTGCTACAGAATTTATGAAAAAGTCCGTTAAAACAGACGACAACAAAAAAATACCTTTCATAATTCTGGGATTATCCATGGGTGCGGCATCCTCAATTAAAGCCGCAAGTTTGTACCCTGACATCTGTGATGCCCTAATAATCGATTCAACGTTTTCAGATTTAGGCAAAATGATAGTTAAGGGATTTTCCGTCAAATCAGGGCTTCCTTATTACCCATTCTTCCCGGTCCTTAGATGGTTATTCGAAAAGCTTGCCGACTGTAAAATTTGTGAAATGAGCACTGTTGATGGGATAAAAAAAATTACCAAACCTATTCTCTTCATTCACTCTTGCAATGATAATTTTATATCCCCGAAACATGCCCTGCGTCTTTATGAAAATGCAGGACTCTCAAGATACGCAAGAATTTGGATTGCTCCAAAGTGTCGACATGGATGGCTAAATTCTTACTATTCCGATATTTATAAGAAGAAGGTTAACAGCTTTTTGAGAAAATCATTGAATTTAAAAATTGACTGATAAAAATGGGGAACCACCATGATATATGATGTCGTAGTTATAGGCTCCGGTCCGGCCGGGCTTACTGCAGGAATTTACACATCTCGAGCAAAACTCAATACAATTATATTTGAAGGAAATCAGCCGGGCGGGCAGTTAACCACCACAACCGCAGTTGAAAATTGGCCGGGTAATATCTCTATCATGGGTCCTGATCTAATGATGCAAATGCGTAAACAAGCAGAACATTGTGGATGTAAACTTGAAACTTCCGTGGTTACAAAAGTTGATTTTGAAAAACAACCTTTTACAATACAATTTTCAGAGAATAAAGAAGTTAAAGCGCACTCCGTGATAATCGCAACAGGAGCTTCACACAAAAAACTTGGATGCGATGGAGAGGAAAAATACTGGAGTAAGGGTGTTTCTGTTTGTGCAACGTGTGATGCTCCATTTTTTAAGGATAAGCACGTAGTTGTCATTGGAGGTGGAAACTCGGCAGTCGCAGAAGCGGAGCATTTGAGTCATATTGCCTCAAAGGTGACAATTATACACATACTCGACCGATTAACAGCTACAGACCCAATTAAGGATAAAGTTCTTGCAAATCCTAAAGTTGAAGTGTTCTATAACTCATCGGTAAAAGAGTTTAAGGGTAATGAAAATAAGCTAACCTCCGTTGTAATTGAAAATCAGAAAAGCAAAGAATTAAAAGAAATTATCGTGGATGGGGCATTTATAGCAATAGGCATGTCTCCAAACACCTCCATTTTCAAAAATCAAATTGAGCTTGATAAATACGGATACATAGTTCTAAAAAATCACACAACAACAAGCAAAGATGGGGTTTTTGCTGCAGGCGACGTAGCCGACTACAAATACAGACAGGCAATTACATCCGCTGGCACTGGATGCATGGCAGCTCTTGATTGCCAAAATTTCTTAAGTAAAAAAGCCTGATCTAAAGTTTTGATGTTACCTCTTCAACAGCCTGGTTAATTGGTTTATTCAGCAGAATTCCGGCTGAGTTTGTGTGCCCCCCTCCTCCAAATTGTTTTGCAAACCTATTTACATCAGCTTGCTTGGAACGTAAGGACACTTTAGTCTGCCCAGCTTCTGTTTCATAGAAAAGTATCGTGACATCGACATCACAAATCTGTGACATTAAGTTATTAAAACCTATCAACGCGGAAAGTTCGACACCAAATTCTTTTAAATCTTTTTGTAAAATGACAGTCCAAACAGCATTTTTTTTATGGGAAACTTTTATATTGCTCAAAAACTTTCCCCATAGCATCAAAATATTATAATTTTTGTTAGAGAGAAGCTCTGTTTTTAATTGAAAAAGATTTGCGCCATAATCCATCAATCTTGCAGAAATATTTAAAGTTCGTGAAGTGGTAGACTGTGTGTGGAATAGCTGGCTATCATAAATCATCCCAAACAACAGACACTCTGCAACATATCTGTCTATCAAACTAACATCCCACTTTTCTATCAGTATGAATAACTCCTCACAAGCGCTTGAAGACTCCGGATTTATAAAATTAAACTTTCCTTGTAAAACGTTACTTACATGATGGTCTATGTTAATCAATGGGATATTTTTAAAAACTTCCGGGAAATAAATTCTTTCATAATTAGCAGAATCACATGCAATGATTAAATCGGGAATCTGCACATACCTGTTAACCTGTATGTTTTTCGGCTGTCTTTTAAAATTAAATTCAGGCTGATCAGGGTAAATCGACTCTACCATTTTACCCATACCTGACAAGATATTATCTAGAGCTGCACAAGCAGATACCCCATCACCATCTGGCTGAGCGTGTGTAAGTAAGGATATTTTATTTGAAGCATTTATCAGTTTCCAGGCTTGCCCTAAAACCCCATCTTTGTAAACACCATACTTTAGATTGCTTTGCATAAAAAACCCGCTTGTTTACTTGTTTATTAGAATTTTCAAACCGGACAACCTTAAGAAACAAATTTTCTTAAAATCCGCGAATTATGTCAACATTTTATTAAACAAATTTACAATGTGTAAAAAAACACACCCCCAAATTTGCGCCAAAAATTACAATCCCGAACATGGCAAAAGCCCCATGCACACGCGTTTGACAATTTATGAAATATGCCATAATATGAGTTTAATTCTATATTTTAAAATTGAAACATGTATTTTCATCAAGCATTAAAACAACTACAACTTGAATTTGCATTTTTAAACATAGAAGACCGTTTTTTGCGGAGGTGTAAATATTTCAACTTTTATATCTTAAAAGATATTTTGTATCTAAAAGATAAATGAAAGGCAAAGTCGTGTTAACAAGTACTAAGCAGCCACATAAAAAAAATGTTGGCAAAATTGATAAAATCAGAAACTACAACGAAGTTGTAGAGCATCTGAACGCTATAACTTATGCTGAATATAATGAAAATGTTATCTCCAGAATGCAGGCATTAGATAAAATTTTTGATAACGTATCAAAAAAAGTGGATACTATACTTGTTTCAGGAACAAATGGTAAAAGTTTGACACTTCACTTCTCCTCTAAGCTCTTAAAAGAAGAAGGGTTTAAGGTTGGACTTTTTTATTCCAATAACCTTCTGACATATAATGAGCAGATTATATCTAACGATCAATTAATACAAAATAAAGACTTTACCGAAATTGTTAATGAAGTAATTAATGCGGCAGAAGTAAATAATATTAATGCAACAGCACATGAGATACTAACTATTTCAGCCTTACTGCAATTTGTTAAAGAGAAGGTGGACGTAGCACTCCTTGAAGTCAGGTATGGCGGAAAATTCGATGCAACAAACATCTGCAATCCAAAAATTGCAGCCTTAACAAGAATAGCTCAAGATGGGATAGGCCTACTTGGAAACGATCTTGACAGCATAGCATTTGAAATGCTTGAAACAGCAAAAGCCGGAACCTGGTTTATATCTGCCGAACAGAGCAAAATACGTTTACAAAAAATGAAAAATTGGGCAACGGCGCACAATGTTCACTGGGCAATGCCTATTCGTAAACTTGCAGCCCTACCTTATATCTATGAACAACTTTTCGGAAGAACAGCATCTTTAGGCGAAAGAATTGCTCAAATATACGTTGAAGATATCAAAAATAAGTTTTCACCATTTTTACGTGGAAATTTACTCATAACCCAGCGTGGACAACGCGGTCGTCCAACAATTGAAGCCAAACGACAGGCAGAACTTAACCCAGCCAAAACATTAAAGGGATTCTGGGCTGAACAATTTGATTTGATGCACGGAAGATTCGAGTTATTAAACAAAGAAAGACCATCAATACTACTTGATAACGCAAGTAATATTGACGCGCTCTCTAACTTGTACTTAGGTGTAAGATTACTGCACTACCAGAAACCGATAAAAGGACTTGCTCTGATAATCGGAATCAGCAATGCCAATAACACACTTGAATCAATCAAATTATTAAGATACTTACTTAAAAAGGTCAGTGGAACAGTATTCTTTGTATCTCTGCCTGAGCAGACACCATCATGCAACCCTGCAGATCTTGCCGAGATGTCAAAAGACCTCAACATCAAAGCTAAGGCTTGTACGTCACTTAATGATGCACTCGAGCAAGCTAAAACTGTCATAGATGAGCGAGACGGTTTAATTGCAATAACAGGATCTCACGAACTTATAAGGGAGTTCTGGAAAATACGTGGAATAAAGAAGTTCTAAAAACATAGAGTTTAAAAAGATAAAAGGCTCTCTTGCAAGAGAGCCTTTTATCTTTTTAAAAAAATTAAATTACAGAATTTTTAAGTTTACTTCCCTGCATAGCAGCTTTACCCTGCAGAATAATATAATCTTTTTCAAGTGTCTGTAAATATTCAAGCATCTTGTCTGAATACTGAGGGTCTCGAAGCGCAAAATCCAAATTAGCCTGTAACAATCCAAGCGGATTACCAACATCATAACGAGCACCCTGAATTTTGTATGCAAATACTTTTTCGCCGGAATAAATTAAGGACTGTATGGCATCTGTGAGTTGAATTTCACCACCAATACCAATTTTAGACTCATCTAAAATATCAAAAATGTTTGGAGATAAAACATAGCGCCCAATAATTGCAAGATTTGACGGTGCCTCTGAAATTTTAGGTTTCTCCACCAACTCCCTTACCTGAAAAAGATTAGGGGAAAACTGTTTTTTTATACCTATAACTCCATAGCGAGAAACCTGGTCCATCGGAACCTCTTGTACACCAATAACATTACATTTTTCCTGATGCGCAATCTGCATAAGCTGCTGAATTGCAGGTGTCTTACTTAAAATGATTTCATCGGGAAGCAATATAGATATGTACTCTTTATTAACAACATTTTTTGCTGTCCATACGGCATGCCCCAATCCTAGTGGCTCCTTTTGACGAACATAAATAAAATTGGTTGACTCAATAATCTTATTCAACCCTTCAATGCATCTAAACTTATCCTTCTCTTTTAAAAAGAGATCAAGAGAAAAGCTGGTGTCAAAATGATCCTCAACCGCTTTCTTATTCTTTCCCGTAATCATAACAAAAGTTTCAATTCCTGACTTTGAGCCCTCTTCAACGATGTACTGAATGGCCGGTTTTTCTAAAATCGGCAACATTTCTTTTGGGGTAGATTTCGTTGCAGGAAGAAATCTGGTTCCCAAGCCTCCCGCAGGAATTATAGCCTTTGTTACTTTCATCGTATAAGCTCCTTTTTCACCACAAAATATACCAGGTTTAAAATTGATTTAAAAATTTACTATTCCCACCATAAAAAAGTCTTATGTCATCGATGCCGTATTTAAGCATGGCAAGCCTTGTTAACCCAAAACCGAAAGCAAAACCCGAATACTTCTCAGAATTTATTCCACTAAATTTTAAAACATTCGGATGAATCATACCACCAGGAAATATCTCTATCCATGTTGATTTTTTACAAACAGAACAACCATTTTTACAAAAAGGACATCGCATATCAATCTCAAAACCTGGTTCAACAAAAGGAAAAAATCCCGGCCTAATACGTATATCCAAATCCTGTTTTTTAAATAAACTCTTTAAGAATGTTTGAACCGTTGCAAAAAGATGTGATATGTTAACATTTTCACCTATCAGCATCCCTTCGCATTGCATAAAAACATAATCATGGGAAGCGTCTGTGGCTTCTTGCCTAAATACCCTACCTGGTGACGCAATAGCTATGGGAAGACTTTTGCTTCTCATTGCGTGAACCTGCATAGTGGATGTCTGGGTTCTAAGTAACATTTTGGGAATGTCTAACCAGAATGTGTCTTGCATATCTCTTGCAGGGTGATCCGCGGGAACATTTAATGCTTCAAAATTGTACTCTTCCGTTTCAACTTCAGGCCCATCAACAATCTCATAACCCATTGATAAAAGAATGTCTTCAATTTCCGAAACAAGCTGAGTCAACGGATGTAGTGTACCCATTTTAGCATTTGGCTTATATGCAGTTACATCAAAACTTTGTCGCTTAATATTTTCAGCTTGTGTATGGTTGAATATAATTTGTGATTTAGCCTGATCAATACTTTGTTCTGCTTCAATTTTAAACTGATTAATAAGTGGTCCGAACTCTTTTTTCTCTTCTACCGAAAAATTTTTTATCTGCCCCAATAGATCGGTAATCAAACTCTTTTTACCAATAAATTTGATTCTAAACTCTTCCAAAGCTCTTAGACTTTTGATCTTTTTAAGCTCTGCATCAAACTCACTCTTCAAGGTTTGAATTTTATTTTTCAAATTTTGCATAGCCACTCCCAATAGAGCATCAAATTAAATGATTAGCTTCTAAAATCCTAACACTTTTTCTTTTTTTTACCACAAAATTATTTTAGCGGAGCTTAAGTGTAAGTAATGCAAGCAAGCATAAAATCATAGATATAATCCAAAAACGCACAGTAACCTTTGCCTCTTTCCATCCCTTAAGCTCAAAATGATGATGAATTGGCGCCATAAGAAAAATTCTTTTGCCCCTAAGTTTAAAAGATGCGACCTGTAAAATTACAGAAACCGTTTCTAAAACAAAAATTCCGCCGCAAAGCAGCAACAAAAGTTCCTGGCGAACAAATAAAGCCAAAAACGCGAGTCCTGCTCCCATCGCCAACGACCCAACATCTCCCATAAAAATTTGAGCCGGATACGTGTTATACCACAAAAACCCAATCAATGCCCCAATCAGAGCACAAGCCAAAACGGTTAATTCGGCGCTTCCGGCGTATGGGATGTAAAGATAATTAGCAAATTTTATATGCCCTGCCAAATAAGCTATAAATGCATATGTTGAAAAGCTAAAAATTAATGGTCCTGCAGCCAAGCCATCCAATCCGTCAGTTAAATTTACAGCGTTACTTGTAGAAACAATTACAAACAAAGCCCAGGGGATTAAGAAAATCCCAATATCCGGCATAAAATTTTTAAAAAATGGAATACAAACTCTTGTATCCGGATTTAGTAAAAAATACCAAGCAGTAGATAAAATCAAACCTAAAATGATCTGTAATCTAAACTTTAACGTAGCCGAAATTCCCTTGCTATACTTAATTTTATAAATATCATCCCAAAAACCAATCAGACCAAAACCAAGAACACAAAGCAATAAGAGCCAGACGTTGATTTTAGACAGGTTTGTCCAAAGAATGGCATTAATAAAAAATATCAGGATAACAAAAAGACCTCCCATTGTTGGGGTGTCATTTTTTACCTGGTGTGAATCGGGGGTCCATTCCCTAGCCTTTGATTTAAAATGCTTCTGACAAAACCTAATAAACCACCCTCCAAAAGCAAATGCTATGAAAAGTGAAGTTAACAATGCAGATATCGAACGAACACTTACATAATGGAAAACATTTAAAAAACTGTATTTTATCTGGAGCGCTTGGGCTATGTGATATATCATAAAAATTATTTTTGTCATCCCCACTCCCCATTAAAACCACCTATTATGCTATTTAAGAGTACTAATTATTAATTGTTATCATATTTCAAATATCTGGTCATTAAGGAGAAA
>CAZSLQ010000005.1:2759-6893 GCA_964607885.1 uncultured Pseudomonadota bacterium | reverse complement strand
CGATTTATGAGTATAGCAGAAGTTAGGACATGCCCCAAGTATGTTCTACAAACATCACATTTTTAAAGCAACTAGGTTTTGCTCAACCACATCAGCAAGAGTATCGACTATCCCGGGTTTCACTTCACATAGTTTTTTAAATATCTCAGGATTATTTGCAATAAAATCAAGAATCTTGTTCCTACCATTTGTTAAATTTTCCGGGGCTTGCCCAATCTCCCCGATCAAGGTGGAAACCTTTTCCTGTAAGTCACTGGAAAGATATGGCAAAATTTTACGAATTAAAACGGATGCTAAGGCAGGGCTTGTACTAGCAAGCAGATAAAAAGCTGCCTCCTTAAAACTATCAATTTTGCGGCCAAAAACCTGCTCTATAAAGCGCAATACCGACTCAGCACCTCCTCCGATTTCACCAGTATCAAGCCATTGCCCGGAAAAAAAATTCGATAAAAAATTACTTTCGTTTCTATTAAGTTTCTTATTTATGAAACAGTTTATATCTCTTAAAAGGCTTTGCATCTCTTCAATAACCACATAAGCTTCACTTGGTTTACATATACAACTTTTCAAAAATGAAGCCTGCTTGTCATTTTTAATTTTTTCAAGCTTAAGCCCAAGCTCAAAAAGCTGTAAATCATCACCAGCCAAAGCCGTATCGTTACCAAAAAATTTATGTAGAATATTGCAGTAAAGATTAAAAAAACCACAAAAAGACATGTCTGCGCAAAGCCGTTCTATTTTTTCATTATCAAGTAATAGTTTAAATCTAATCAATAATTTGGATTTTTCAGGGGAAGCCTCAGGTGTATAAAAATTTATAAAATAATTTCTAATTTTTATGAGTTTTGAAAGATAAATATTTAAAATATCGGTGTAAGAATCCTGTCGAATTTCATTTACAAAATCCTCTATAACTTGTTCGATCTTGTTTATAAATTCTGCACTATCAATCTGTTCTTGATAATTCTTAACCTTATAAAAATAGGCGACAACTTCTAGATACTCCTCGGCTAGTACGGAATAAGATTCGTAAAAACTATTATTCAAAACCTTATTTATCCAGCAAACATCTCTTGATTTTTGCGTAAAACCAAGCGCAAGATAATCCAAGAATGACTTCTTAAACCTTATAGGCAATGCAGCCAAAATACTTTTTTTAAAAACATATTGCGGATCTGCCCCTAATTTAGGGTAGAGATAAAAATTGGCAAAAAAATCTTTAAAGACCTTAACCTTAACCAATTCCAATTCGACAAAGTCCAGTGGATTTAAAAAACAATATTCACGCACATTATGCTTCACAGAGAGCAGTTCAAGTGTTAAACAGGCAGATTTAAAATTAAAAATTAAATCTCGTAAACAGCCAATCTTCTGCACATCCCCTCCATCAATTCTTGAAATTTCAGCATCAACAATAATTTTTAATTTTGACAACTCGGGTTGATCGGCAAAAGAAATCTGTTCAAAAAATAATTGATCCTGAAAAATACTATAAATCTCAGCTCTAATTGCGGAAAGAACGCCTGAACCTAGGTCAGATTCAGCGCACTGCGCAAAACAAGACCCAACAATAATCATAAGGCTTGATACAAAAAAATGTTTTAGCCTATTCATAATTTATGCACCTGATCAAGTTTTTTAAATAAAGCTTCTCTCCGAGATTCCAAGATAGCTTAAAAACGATCTCCATGCACAAGGCATTGAATTACGCCAGAGATAAGTATACAGCTTCGTATTATTTTTAAAACGTGAGGAATTTTGCAAGATCTGGGATAATGAGTTCTGCAATCTCTGCTTTACAAGCATAAATTTATTTGGGTACTCGGACATGTCTTTGACAAATCTACTTAAAAAAGACTCTCTTGCCATAATCTCGGCAACAAAATTTTCGTGTTTGTCACCATCCAAGATATGTCCAACCTCAAGCTCTAATCTATCTTTTTCCTGCAGTTTTTCGCTTGTAACTTTATCTTCACTAAGAAGCCCAAAAACTCTCCTGTAAGCTTCAAGTTTTCTTGCTTTATCATTATCACTTCGAATCTTGCTAGCCACTCGTTCAAGTTGATCCAGGAAGACTTTTTGCAGATGAACACTTTCGTCAAGCAAAAATTCCTGAATTAAACGATCTTCTGGATTATCTATCTCATCCAGTTTTTTAAGTTCAAGTTGCACCTTATATGACAACTCCACTGTTTTTCTCTCAAGTAATTTTGCAATAGATTCACGAACTGCAATTTTTTCCTCAATTGTTTTAGCACGAACCAGTTGTTTGGAAGACTCAGCAACTCGTTCTTCTAAAGTCTTAATTGCTTCTAAAAGTTTATCTGAAGGAGTTTCACCATTGGCCTTTTTCTCATCTAAAATTTTATAGAGATGATCCAACCTTTGCTCATCTTTCTTATCCGTTTTGCCTCTTAGGCTATCTAGCTGGATTTTTATCTTTGAAATTTCAGCATTAATCGCGTTAATTTTACGCTGAGTATCTTCTGCATTTTTGCCATTCCAAAAAAACAGGTGGTTCTGCCATTTTGCAAGATCGGCTATTTTTTCCCCTTTCTGCTTTTCAAGCCTGGCAATATCAGATTCTAACGAAGACACTTTATCTTGTTCACTTATTTCTGAATCAGAGTGTTGATTAATAATCAGATCAATCTCACGCTTAATATCCTCTAGTACATGCCAGTTGTCCCCTGATCTTACAAATTTCTCCAATTCAGTGTGACGCTTTTCCTCTGAATCAAATTCGTCTTTGTACCTTAAAGATGAATCATCTGTTCCGTAAAAAAATTCTTTTTTAGTCTGTATATAATCTTTAAACGATCCAGCTAAAACCAGAATTACCTCTTTTAATGCATTAATTAGAGAAACATCTTGCGTAACATGAGCAACCCAGTACTCGTGATGGGTGTCATCTTTGGCAAAAATTAATCCGGGCTTAGAACTCAAATCATTTGCCTGGGCTACCAATTCAACCGGTTTATCAGAATTGTTTGATAATAAAAACTCCTCATGCCCAACCAATTTTATTGCAAATTTATTTTCGCTTAAATTTTTGTCACTTCTGAAGTTAACAAAATCGCTCATATCAACAAGATCATATCCCTGTGCTTTTATAAAAAGGTCAATCTGGTTATATAAGTCAGCCTCGGAATAATCCTTAAACTTTTCATAAACATTTTTTGCAAAATCCTCATTTCTAAAAACAAAAGCATTTACCTGGGCAGGTGTCACTAAAACTTGTGAGGAATCATCTTTACTCTTTGTCAAAACACACCATAAGTCATCAATAAACTCGACAAGGCCCAATTGACTCTCTTTCAAAAGACTTTTAACAGTCCCGGGCAAACAATCCGAAAAATGTTTACCTTTTTCCAAAAATCCTAAATCTTTAGATTGGCTTAATCTGAAAAGCAGGCAAAATGTCTCTTCAGCTAACCTTGACCAGTCGCCATCGAGACGCGCAGTATTCAATAAAATTAAAAATTTAAACGAAAAAAGCTGAAAAGGGTTTAATTTACAATCCAGTAACCATTTTAAAAATTCAACATTTTTACCTTTTTTCTGGATCTCGTCTTCGATCACGGTTTTTGCAAAACTTGAAAGCGCGATATTTACAACCTGAGAGGCAGCACTTTCCTTATTTGAAATAATTTTAGCATAAACGGGGGTGAGTGGCATAAAAAGGTTCCCATGCCCAGCAAAGCCAAAATCAAAAAATATCTCTTGCCCCAAAACGTTAAACCTAACACTATCAGTTGTATAATAGTTTAAACCCTTAACCGTTTTGAGTGCAGAATAAAAAGTATCAACCATTTTACCAAAGTCGATATTATTGTCCTCATCTGCAGCAGACAACAATGAAGTTGCAAGTCCAGACGTTAAAAATGCAAAAACAAAACATACCAATTTTTTTTTGAAATTCTTATTCATGAATTCCCCCTAGAAACCGCCAAAATACCCCACCAATACAGTAGAGGCATTATAGCAAGGTGTTTTGATAATTGCAAACAAAAGCATCCCGCACCCAGACGGGGGATCTCGTTTATTTTCAATTATAATTTAACAAACTCAGCCCAACCAAGATTTTAAGACAGATCAACAATTTTCCCCAACCTTTCTTGAAAAGGCTTACAC
>CAZSLQ010000005.1:478-2749 GCA_964607885.1 uncultured Pseudomonadota bacterium | reverse complement strand
ACTAACAAAAACCGATAAATATGCTAATTTAATATAATGAATACCAAAAAACTTAAACGAATTTTAATAATTATCATTAGCCTTTTGGCGCTTTTTCTAACAACATGGTTGGAACTTTTTTTACAGCGCAAGCAAAATTTTATTGGAGCAGGTATTAACAGAACTTTTCTGTTTCTGTTAATAAATCTTCACGTAATAATCATTGCCTTCCTGCTTTATGTAATAATAAGGCAAAGTATTAAACTTTTTCTCGAGCTACACCGATCAACCCCAGGATCCGTATTCAAGCGTAATCTTTTGTTTGCATTAACACTGTTTTCAGTAATCCCATCATTTTTTGTTTTTTTTACTGCAGGCAAATTCATCTCAACAAGCATCGATGACTGGTTTCATGCCCGGATAAGCCAGGGGCTAAAAAACAGCCTGGTATTACACAAAATCCAAACAATGGATCAAAGGCAAAAGCTTGAGGCTCATGGGCAAGAACTCTTAAAAAATATTTTACAGCAAATTAAAAGGGAGGATCTTGAAAGCACCGAGGCCGCGGAACTTTACAAAGCAGAATTTGAAAATTTAAAGATAAAATATCCCACTGCTGACAATTACTCATTTTATGTGTGGACTACAGATCGAATTGGAATTATGGGAAAATTAAAAAATGAGATCTCGGTCTGGCGCAAATATCGCAAACTCAATGATAGAACAACACATTATTTAAAAAAAGAGTTCTTTCATGCAATTAGAAATCACGAAAACGAAAACCCTTTTGATTTTTATGGTTCACTGTATTGGACAAAAAAGGTAGGTAATCTCTATTTTTTACTCGTTCATCGTTACCCGGAATCAATACGTAACCCACTAATCGTAATACAAAACTCTGTTTCAGATTACCAGCAGTTAAAATCAATGCGAAACCCAATATTCTTCTCTTACATCTGCACATTTCTCTTAATTACCCTCCTAATACTCCTACTATCAATCTGGTGTGCTTTCTTTTTTGCACGCGGACTTATGCAACCCATTCAAGAACTTATAAGTGCTATGACTAAAATTAAAAATGAAAATTGGGACGTAAAAATAGAAAAACATCCGGAAAATGACTTAAAGCATCTAACCCATGGATTCAACGACATGGTGTATACACTTAAATCGGCACATATAAAACTACAAGAAAAAAATCGCGAGATGATGTTAATACTAGAAAACATCAGGGCAGCCGTTTTTCTAATAAATAAGTTTGGACGAATTGTAACCCTAAATACACATGGACAAAAACTTATAGAAGATTACTTGGGAATCACGAATTATAAAAATAAAAAAATAAATATTTTGGGACGTCAGATAAAAAATAAAATAATTGAATTAGCTCGTGATCTTACAAAATCGCAAAAAGAATACCTAACAAAAGAGCTCCCATTTACTTATAAAGGTGAGGAAAAAACATTTATGATTCATTTGGCTAAAATCAACCTTGATCTTGGTTTACAAAAAACAGAAAGGGCTCTTCTATTTTTTGTTGAGGACCTAACGGATATAGTAAAAATAAAAACTATAAAGACCTGGCAAGAAGCGGCAAAACAAATGGCACATGAAATTAAAAATCCACTTACCCCAATTCAAATTGCAACGCAGCGACTACAACGAAGGTACGGACCAATTTTAAACTACGATCAAACATTTATTGACTGTACCGATACGATTTTAAATCAAGTCAAAACAATTAAAGATCTCGTTGCACACTTTTCAAAGTTTGCATCAATGCCCAGCATCTCACTTGAACCGGCCAAACTTAATGCCTTAATCACTGAAACTATCTGCCTTTACCAAGTAAGCTACCCTGAAATAAATTTCATACAAGATTTAAATCCCTCTATTCCTGAATTAAATACGGATAAAAAAAAGATAAGCAGAGTCTTAATAAATCTGCTCGATAACAGCGTAAGAGCTCTACAACAAGAAATGTCTCAAAAACCAGAATTTAAACCTGTTATTAAAATTCAAACCAGATCATATAATGATCAAAAAATAGTCGAGCTTTTGTTTGCAGATAATGGACCAGGCATTCCAAAGGTTGTTCAGAGTAAAATATTTATGCCTTACGTATCCACCGAGAAAAAGAATATGGGGCTAGGGCTTGCAATTACTCGAGAGATAATAGAACAACTTGGCGGAAAAATTATACTAGAGGAAAGCCTAAGAGGCGCTCAATTCAAAATTGAACTTCCATTCAACTAATTTATCGAATATGCAAGGCTAAATATTGGAAGATAG
>CAZSLQ010000005.1:0-468 GCA_964607885.1 uncultured Pseudomonadota bacterium | reverse complement strand
TATCAAAATTCCAATAATAAATCCAACTACTATTAATAACACAGGTTGAAAAAAAGATTCAATCATAGCAGTAAACCGCTTTAGTTCATCTTGAAAAGTATCTGCGGCCTTACACAAAACATCACCCAATGCACCTGATTGTTCACCTACTTTTATTAACGCCACTAAGTTATCTTGCTTATAAAAAAATGGCATCAATGACACCGATTCAGATAAACTCTTACCTATACATATGTTATCAAGTATCAGACTTAATCGCTCCTTTAAATAAAAATTATTAACGGAATTTTTTGCACAAGCAACGGCATCTTTAATTGGAATACCCGATTTTACAAGAATGGCCAAAGCCTGGACAAAGTAAACTATATTTGAAAGTTCGACAAAATTTTTAATGTAAGGAATCTTTAATAAAAATCCGTCTTTAATTCTTTTAAAACCGCTGCGCCCCATAACAAAAACCATTCCCCA
>CAZSLQ010000004.1:40415-44930 GCA_964607885.1 uncultured Pseudomonadota bacterium | reverse complement strand
CTTATTCCCGCTTCTTTTACTAAAACCAAGTTCTTGCATATCAACCTGTTCAGGCTGGTCTGAAATAGGATTATTGCATACAAGTATAGTCAAACAAAAATGGGGATAAAGTTCGCCAACCTTGTGAAATAAATTAGCCGGTAATAATGCTATACCGTTATTGGATAAATTTAACGAATGCAAAAAGAGTAATCCCGTAAACATCTCTGAAGTTAATCCGGATATCTGATTTTCAGAGAGACTTAAACGCTCCAGCCATGGTAGCCCCTGCTGAAATAATTCTGTAGGAATATTTTGAATGTGATTTCTTGCTAAATTTAGGAAGGTCAATGTAGTTGGAAGTCTAAAATCAGCCGGATCAAAACCTGTAATACTATTTCCGGATAAATCCAATGATTCCAAGTTTTTAAATGGCGAAAACCAGGATCCACGGATTAGTCCTATATCTGAATTGTGGATAGATAAGCTGTAGAGCCATGAATGAAAAAACATTCTAAACTCTTGATTAGTTGCAAATATTTGATTTAACCACTCCAATGAATTTAATATAACCCCATCAACACAAACACTAATTTTATATCGAGTTGATTCTCTTTGTCTTGAATCTCTGGCACGGTCCCTAAAACTATTTGAATAATTCCTATACTCGTAACGGCTAATTTTGGCTGTTATACTTCCCCCGCCACTTACAGGAACTACAAAGGAACTTCCTATATTTGCATGCCCGGCGGTTATACCTGATTCGATAGCAGATACAATATTATTTTGCACCGGAAGATTGATAACCAGATCACCCTCCATACTCATCAACCAAGCCGGAAATAATAAAAGCCCTAAAATTTGAATTCTTTTTAAAATATTCATAAAATAAAACCTCCTTAAATATAGAAATAAAGAGACGAAATTACTCTTACAGTCTACCAAAACAAGAAAACTTGTCAAATAGAAATATACCTAAACAAAAATCGCAATATATTTCAATCCGACAGCCAACAGACTACGCAACAACTGGTACAGGTCTCTGTTTAGCCCAGGCATCAAGCTCTATTAAATAAGCTAACAGGTTCTCTAAGTCAGATGCACGGATCATATTTGGACCATCACTGAGCGCCACTTCCGGATTGTCATGCACTTCCATAAATAATCCAGCTATTCCCTGAACAACCGCAGAAGCGGCAAGTCCTGGAACAAAAATCCTATCCCCTCCGGAAGCACCATTCATAAATCCGGGCCTTTGAACGGAGTGAGTCGCATCAAAAACAACCGGTTTGCCTAATGATTTCATAATTAAGAAGTTACGGTAATCCACGACAAGATTATTGTAACCAAACATGTAACCACGCTCACAAATCCAGACATTTTTGTTACCGGCAGATTCTATCTTCCTAATAACATGTCCCATAGAATCAGGACTTATAAACTGCCCCTTTTTAACGTGAATTATCTTGTTTGTTTGCCCTGCAGAAATCAAAAGGTCCGTTTGCCTACATAAAAATGCCGGAATCTGTAAAACATCCGCAACCTCAGATGCCTGTTCGACCTGCCAACTTTCATGAATGTCGGTAATGATCGGAACATCAAGCTCAGCTCTTACTTTCTCAAGAATTCTTAACCCCTCATCAATCCCACTGCCCCGAAAATTTTTCAAAGATGTTCGATTAGCTTTGTCATATGAGCTTTTAAAAACAAATTTAAAATTTAACTTAGTCGATAACTTTTTTAAGAATTCAGCCATTTTAAGAGTATGTAATTCACTCTCAATAACACATGGGCCCAAAATAAAAAAAAGAGGATCTGAATTCGAAACTTTTTCAAGCCATGTAAAGCTCTCTTTCATGTCATTACTCCACGCTTACTAAGCCATTTTGTTTGCAATACTCATCCAAAATACCATTAACAAATTTATATGCATCCTTCTCTGCAAAAACTTTTGCAAGTTCAACGGCCTCATTTATAACTATCGAAGGAATTGATCCGGATTGTTCAAGTTCCCAGAGTGCCAATCGCAAAATTAATCGCGTGCAACATCCAAGCCTTTCCAAACGCCAATTTTTAAGATATGGAACCATTTTTGAATCCAAATGATCCCTTTTTTCAATAGTCCCCTGAGCCAAACTAAAAGCGTAAGATGTTTCAGAAATCACTAAATCAAACCCCCTGGAAAAATTATCAACAACCGCCTCCAATGTTGTGGTATAGTCGAAACGATCTACGGCATAAGTCAGTAAAAAAGCTACAACTCTCTCATCTTTTCGTGACTCAAGGTTGATCTCTTTTAAAAAATCCTCAATCTCTATATCCTGCTGTTCCTGTGAACTAGTCTGAGCCATATCCAATTCGGAATCAATTGGGGCAGAATTAAAATCGCCTGTCTTAAATTTTTTAGTCATAAATTTCTCGGTTAAAAAACAGAACAAAATTAATCTACGCGCTCTATATACTTATCTTCTCTTGTATCCACCTTTACCTTATCACCCTCATTTAAGAAGAGAGGAACCTGAACTTGAAGACCTGTTTCAAGAATTGCCGGTTTTGTTCCACCTTGAGCAGTGTCACCCTTTACCCCTGGGACAGTCTCTTTAATTTTCAAAACCATAAATGTAGGTGGCTCAACTGAAATAGGCCTACCCTCAAAATTGATGACATTGTAAATCTCTGAATCTTTTAAATATCTCTTAACCGACTCAATATGTTCCAAATCCAAATCCACCTGTTCATAACTTGCTTGATCCATGAAGTGGTACATCTGCCCATCAGAGTACAAAAATTGCATCTCCTTGTACTCCAAATCAGGCTCCGGAAACTTTTCTGCTGACCGAAAGGTTTCTTCAAGCATTCTGCCTGAAATCATATTTTTCATTTTGGTACGAAGGTATGTGCCACCCTTTCCAGGCTTCACAAGCTGGTAATCAACGACTATCCATGGTTCATTGTTCCACAAAATCTTCGTAAATCCCTTTTTAAAATCAGAAGTCGAAATCACATTAAACCTTTCTTTTTGCAAATCTATTTTTTGGATAAACCCCCTTATACCGCCATTTTAACAGCCATTCTTTAAATTTATCACATTAAAGGGACAAAGAAAAGCATGAAAACACAAAATCTTACGCGGTTGAATTAAAATTAATTTTATATTACAATTAGACATAAATATATCTTAAATGGAGGCTTTATAATAATGAAACTGTTTAAATTAATAATTTCAATTTTATTAATTATTGGCAACACAAATTACACCGTTTTTGCAGTAAAAAGATCATTGAGTGACGGGTATCAAACAGAACCTGACTCGGCACTTCTTGAAAAGCGTTTAAAGCAAGTCGAATCTAAAAAAAGACAATTCAGATACAAACCAGAGCCTTTGCCAACAAAAGTACCGAGACAGATAAATAATGACTCTCTTTTATATAAATTTACTAGTGATATGTGTAAATATTATAAAGAGTTTTCAAAAAGAGCGGACACCCCGCAAAAATTTGAAAACATCTTAATCAGTATTAATGATTTTAACGACACCCTTGATAATTTTATAGACTTATATACAGATCAAAAAAGTAATTTTTTAAAGTCCGAGAAATGGGTTGAAAATAAAGCACCAAATAAAAATTTATTAAAAGATTTTGAAAGCGATCTCAACTTCAGACATCCATATGCTCAAAAAATTGATTTACCCTCAGACTCTCATATCATAACATTTGGAGACATTCACGGAAGCTTACACTCGTTTATTAGAAACTTGTGGAGTTTATATAATAGTGGATTTATAGATGAAGATTTAAAAATATTGGCTCCTAAAGGGAATATTGTCTTTCTGGGTGATATTGTGGATAGAGGCCGATACAGTGTTGAGCTGCTTTTTCTTATAATGAAAATAAAGATTAAAAACCCTGATAACGTATTTATCTTAAGAGGAAATCACGAAGATCCAAAGATGGGCGGAAACTACACAATCCGCACTGAAATAAATGATAAATATTCAAATGATAAATATCCGAAAGAAGTAGATAACGTTATAAAAAAATTAAATTGTATTTACGATTTGTTTCCATTTGTTTTGTTTGTTGGGTCAGATAAAAAATATACTATATTCAGTCACGCAGGAGTAGATCCATCATACAATCCTGTAAACTTGCTCTCTTCCGACAAGGCTTATGAGTGCTTAAAAGACAAAAAGGATAACTCCATTTTTCTTGACGAGCAGACAAGAACCAAGGCACTTGAACATTTTAAAAGGCGTGAATCCATGCCCGTAGGTGAACAGACTGGTTTTTACTGTGTTGGATTTAACTGGTGCGACTTTGCAAGATATAAAAATAGTAAAAAAGAAATATTACATAATTCAAATGAGATTACCTTTAGCGGACATGGTTACAATATATCTACCGAAGTATTTGAAAAGTATCTGAACGATTTAAATCGGAAGTTATCACCCCAAATTAAAGTTCTTGGCTTAGTTAGGGGGCATCAACACATGAGTCATGGACTTTGTATGATAGACGAAAAAATTAAAGTTTC
>CAZSLQ010000004.1:36563-40388 GCA_964607885.1 uncultured Pseudomonadota bacterium | reverse complement strand
GCGGAACTATATAGATGTTGTTGAAACTAGTGATATATTTACACCCAATGGTTTCAGCATGTCCAAATATTTTCCTGTCTATACACTTATGTCGGCCCCCGAGGGCGTTGGACAAGATGACTCTCATGGAATAGAGGTAAAATTTGATCAAGATGCGTTTTGTATGATTACAACAGGAGATTGGCACATAAAACCTTTTTCATGCGAGATAACCAAAAGAAGCCCCGATGGAGTATATTGCTCAATTAAAAGCGCTGGATTTAAGGCGCTAGAAAACCCATTTCAGTTTTCTTATACACATAATCCTATTGATTCAGAAGTTGATTATTTATTTGAAAAATTAAAATCTAAAACTTACCTCAAAATTAATTCTCCTAAGCAAAAATTACCAACCTCTTTTAAATATCCAATTAGTTCGGATATAAAAACACAATCCTTAAATCACATGCGATTTGTTTGTAAAAAAGAAAATTTAGATAAGTCTGACCTAATGGCGTTTGGGGTTGACACAGAAGATTATTTGAGTTTAGTAGAAAAAGCAATTCATCAAGAAATTTTGCACTCGAATGATTATTTTGTTTTTTATCACGCACATAGCCCAAATCTCGCTCCTTTACATGATATATTAAAATTGTTTTATTGTTGGGGATTTTTAAATCATGCCCAACCTTTACCTCTTCGTTTCATTAGATCAGGAATCTATGCACCAAATTTAAGTGCTTTTTTGGATCAAACCTCTTCAATTGTTAAAAATAGTGACGGACTGTATATGTATGTCGATGAAAATCGTATCCCTCAAAATAGATGCTGGTTCGATCATATTCCTGAAATTGGCATCCAATTACTTTCAACAAACTTCTCTATTTTCGGTAACAAATCAACCCCTGCTGAATCATCCTTTAGTTATTTTAAAGAAAGACGGTCTGTACATAATTTTGAAATTTCAAAAATCTTGAGCAATATTTTTGCACAAAATCAAATCCCTAAAATATTTTTAGACAAAATTTTACAACTAACACAAAAATATACAAAATCATTTACCCAAAGCGGCAAACTTTTACAAATATTTATAAAAAAAGACAGTGTAGATGAATGTGCATATTGGGCATTTGCCGGAGGTAAACCTATAAACCAAAAAGTTATTGGAACGGATTGGGATGAGTCAAAAAAATATCATACAAAAATTTCAACCTTATTACACATGTATCAAGAACAACCTCAAGATTTAAATGATTTACTCTCACAAATTCATTATTCCGGCGTATCCCACAAGTACAACTTAGATTTAGATAGAATCCAGGCAAGAATATGGCTCCCTTGTAATTTTTTATATGATCCCGAAAAAACAAAAATATTTAGATATGAAACAGGTAAAAGCGATGAATACAAGCATTTTTTAACGGAATTAAATAAAATATTCGAAGAAATTATTAAACATTTCATAAAACAAAAACTTCTGGATCAGACCGCACCATTTCAACATATCTCAACTCCATTAAGTGAGTTAGATCGTATCGTATCCGATTATAAGATACAAAAATCAACCCAAGATACTCGTGCTTACATAGGAGCCATGGATCTGGAAACTCCTCGTGAAATGCATCCAAACGAAGAATTTTTCACTCTTGCAGCCAAAATTCAAACAGAAAATGTAATCAACAGGAATGTAAAAAAGAGATTAAAAGAGATTCTTCCTATAATTCAATTTTTATCTGATGGTTCAACTCCGTTAATTTATGCCGTTAAAATCAATAGCACGCCATTAGTAAAATTTTTAACGAAATTGCCTAATCTTGATTTTTTTGCCAAAGATAAATGCGGTAACACTGCTTTAGATTGGTGCAAAAATCTCGAGCATAATAAACTTGAAACAATAATTTCATATTCGATCAAAATTAAAGATAATTCAAAATTTGAAGAGGTATATAAGCTTGTTAAAGATATCCTTGATAAAAAACATGATGAAGACCTCATACAATTGGCCATGGATTTTGTTTATAAAGCTATCTTACGTAACCCGAATAGAGCTGCTGAATTGGCCATGAGGATTATTGATATAAAACCTGATCCTGACACCTTGAAATGGGCCATGGATTTTGCTTATAAAGCTGGCCCACGCAACCCAAATAAAGTTACTGAATTGGCCATGAGGATTATTGATAAAAAGTCTGATCCTGATACTTTGAAATGGGCCTTGGATTTTGCTTATAAGGCCGCCCCACTTACTCCAAATGGAGCCACCGAATTGGTCCAAAAGATTATTGATAAAAAGCCTGATACTAATGTTTTGAAATTGGCCAGGGATTTTTTAAGCAAAACTAAACAACCACAAAAAGTAGCTTGCGTAATTCAATAGTTAATAAATCGCAACGGCTTTAGGGCCGTTGCTTCTACTTAACGCACCTAATATTTCGTATGGACACCAGTCCAATATTTTTCCATGCCCCAAGTTATGCCATTTTTAGTGGCCAATAATTATCCGAAGCGAAAACTGAATCTGTGAAAGACTAAACAATATCTGTGGATTATCTCTTACTCGGAAATTATACTGAAAAATAAAGATAACGAAAGGAATCCCATGAATCCTAAAAATATTTTAATACCCCTGACAGTTCCACAAAAAAGCAAGACTCTCTATATTAAAAACTACCTGGAAGCCACTAAAAACACAGGACGCCTCTTTTTGTTTGCGGGTGATCAAAAAATTGAGCATTTGAATCACGATTTTTATGGCCCAAATATCTGCCCGGATAACGCTTCGCCGGATCACATGTTCCAGATTGCAAGCAAAAGTAAAATCAGCGCTTTTGCAACACAGTTAGGCTTAATAGCACGTTATGGTCAAAATTATAAAAATATAAATTATGTGGTAAAACTAAACGCAAAAACTAGCATAGTTCCCGATGATAAAATTGACCCCATAAGCCTTGCAATAAATACGGTAGAACAAGTAATCGAGTTCAAAAACAACTCAAAACTAAATATTTTAGGAGTCGGTTACACAGTTTTTATTGGAAGTGAACACGAAGCCCAAATGCTAACTCAAGCCGCTGAAGTTGTTTATCAAGCACACAAGCATGGTCTACTCGCTATATTATGGATTTACCCACGAGGCAAAGCAGTAAAAAACAGAAACTCTGTCGAGATGATCGCAGGTGCAGCCGGCGTAGGAGCTTGCCTAGGCGCCGATTTCATAAAGGTAAATCCACCTGAGTCATTAACTGATCTTGAGGGCGCAAAACTTTTAATTCAGGCAACAGCGGCCGCCGGAAACTCTGGGGTTATCTGCTCGGGAGGCAATCAAATAAATTCTGAAAATTTACTTGAAAAACTATATCATCAAATTCACACAGGCAAAACATCAGGATCGGCAATTGGAAGGAATATACATCAAAGAGATTTAAAAAGTGCCATAAAACTTTGTAACGCCATTTCCGCAATTATTTTTGAGAATGTAACAGTAAAAGAAGCAAAAAAATTACTAAAGTAGGGGCATACGATGCTAAAAAGAAGGCTACGTGAATATTTTAAATTTTTAAAAAGCCTGTTTAAAACGAGCTTTTTACTAATTCGCGGAATGTGGAAGTTAACTAAACTACCGCAACCCGCAATCACCATTTTTGGAGGTTCACGTGTTCCATTGGAAGGAAAGGCTGCTCAGGACGCAAAAAAAATCGGATACCTTCTTGCAAAAGAGGGATTCTCTGTTATTACCGGAGGAGGGCCGGGAATAATGGAAGCTGCAAATATGGGGGCAATTGAATTTGCCTCAGAAAATTTAAGGGAGTGTAAATTAAACAATGAAGAGGAATGCACGCCTTTACA
>CAZSLQ010000004.1:25633-36553 GCA_964607885.1 uncultured Pseudomonadota bacterium | reverse complement strand
ATTGGGCTTTTAAAATTAACTAAAGAAGGCCCTAATAAGTATCTACAAGAAAACATACTTATGGAACACTTTTTTGCACGGAAATGGCTTCTGGTAAGATATTCCGTCGGATTCATAATTTTCCCCGGGGGTTTTGGAACGCTTGATGAACTTTTCGAAATAATAACACTGGTACAGTGCAATAGAATGGCAAGAGTCCCAATAATCTTAATGCACAAAGATTACTGGACCCCAATCGAATCTTGGATTCAGACAAGAGCTCTTGAAAACAATCTAATAAATCCGGATGATGCAAAAATTATAACAATAACAGACAATGTGGATGAAGCTGTAAAACAGATAATACAATACAGCGGAAAACACAAAGAGTCTCTTCTCCAGGGGCAAACTACAGAACGCTAACTTCAAAATTAAGTTTAATTCAGTGTAACTGTCCCCATTGCAACATCTTTGACCTGTTCGTTTTCCCGCCTCTTCTTTAACTCTTCCTCATATTTTGCTATCTCCTCAGAAACTTTAAAATATGAGTCCGCCTTTATGTTGACTAATTTTGGAGTGGACTTTGCAAACGCAAAGTTATCAAGCGGCCTGACAATTCCATTTTTAATATCAGATAATTTTTGTTTAACCGACTGTTGTGGTGGCTTAAAAAACCAACGCTGAATAGGATCTCTTTCCTGAACAAACGTATCGGTTTTAAATAACTGGTATTTGGCATAATCAAGTTTTAATTGGGTATACTCGTCAACACCCCCCTCAAATTTGGGCTTTATTATGCTTGGACGAATAAAAATATAAAGATTGGACTCCACCTGAGATTTCTTTTTATTTTTGAAAAATATCGAACCTATAATTGGAATATCCCCAAGAATCGGCGTCTTCCAAACATCTTCAGTATCCGTACGTTTGGTCAGCCCACCCAAAGACAAAACCTCACCGGCAAGCATACTTGCTTTGGTCTTTAATGACCTATTAAACTTTGATCCAACTGATGGACTAGAATCAATCCATTCATCAACTTTAATATTTATATCCAAGTCAATAGTCCCATTTAAATTCATCTTTGGTGTTATTTCAACCGAAATGGCAGCCTCCGCATCCTGAACTTTTCTTTTAGATAACTCTCCTTTTGTTGATTCAAGTTGTCCATACAACCTATAAGTCCTTGTAACCTCAACTCTACACGGCTGGTTATTATTCGTTACCAAAAATGGCTGGGCTATCACATTTGAATTTTCCGAGGTGGCAATCACTTTGATCATTGACCATATATTTTCATAAGGATTATTCTGTGTTGCAGCTTTTCCCAAAGAAATGAAGGCGGGATTTCCCTTACCCTCGTACTCTGGCTCGGCAAGTTGAATGTAATTTTTTATCTCATCTTTGTCCGTAAGTTTACCTGCATTTAAATTTCTGAATTCAACCTCATTAATTCCCATTCCAAGCTTATGCCCAAACATCTGCCAAAGCTGTGAGCCAAGTTGTTTTTTCTGATCAACATCAATGTTCAAAATCATAATCTCTAATGCAACTTGTGGTTGAGGTTTATCTAACTTGGCAGTCATCTGTTTTACAAGCAATTATAAGTCTATTGCCCCCTCCACGAGAACCCTCTTCAGCCATTCTTTCAGCGGATATAACTACATCTTCAAAAAATTTATACTCTCCAACCACGATACTTTTATCCGAGGCCTGACCTGCGGGAGGCTTTACAATTTCATCAAGTATCATCTTTAAATCTTCAGCCTTTGCATATTTAATCTCTTTGATGTGTAATCTTGACTGAGCTCCACCAATTGGAACGTCAATATACTTATAAATAAACTCCACAACTTTATTAATATTTTTTTCAGTTCCAAAAAGAATCAGAGAATTCTTGCTGGAGTCAGGAAAAATTTTTGTAGAAGTTGAAAAATATGCACGTTCCTTTTTTTCTTTTTCTGCAAACCGAATTACTCTCTCCTGCTGAGATGCCGTTTGCAAAATCTCTTGAAATAACTGAGAAACAGTATCTGAGTTGGCATGACGCAACGGTATTACCCTGATCTGCTCACTTAAACCTCCAAGATCAAGCTCTTTGATAATTTTCATCGCAGCCTTAATACTAAAGCACTTTTCTTTGATAATACAGGCGTTGAGATCTGCGCTGATCAAAAGACCTTCTCGATCAAGCATATTTCCAAGAATTTCTCTTGCCAATTCGGCCTTAATATTTTTGAAAAAATAGATATAACGAATCGTCAAATCGCTATCCGGTAAAGCATCCGGCTCGGTACCGGTACCTGAGGAATAAGTAGGCAATGGCTCAAATTTATTCTCTTTATTTGAGACAATACGATGAACATCTCCAACCTTAACCATACTAAAGCCATTAATTTCAAGCAATGTCAGGAGAACATTCCATGCTCGATCAAGAGTTAAACCTTGACGAGTAGACATGGTCACATTAACGGTTGCCAAATCTTTGTGAGGAATAACATTAATCTTTTTTTGCTCACCAAGATAATTAACTATACTGGCAATAGATGCGTTATCAAAATTCAGATAAATATCGGCATCTTGTCCCGTATCATCAATATCCTTATCATCTTTAGGTTTTAAGACCTCACCTCCCATAATATTTGAAAATCCTGAGCTTGAAGCTGCCTGCTGAACTGTATTATCTGCAGTAACTTGAACGCCCTGACCTGAAGAGGGTGGTGTACCTTGTACAGGAGCATCACCAGATGCATTGGGAGCTTGGGCAAAAGTCACATTAGGCAGAGTAGCAGTCTGGGACAATAAAGACCCCGACAACATTAATGTTGTTAAAAGAAATGTTTTGAATTTTTTTTTGTAAAAGCCTTTAATCATGAAACACAGACTCCCTGTTTACCAAATCACATCTCCCTAATCTCAACGCCTCTCTTCATAGACTTAGTCGCAATCGTAATCTCGAAAGATATTTTCTTATCAGACTCCTGCTTGATCCTTAGGTTCTTGACGTAAATTATCTCCTTTTTATAAAACTCCTCCAAGATTTTTACCAATTTTTCAGTTGTCTGCCCTTTAAACGAGGCCGTGAGATAAATTTCATCAAATTTATCATTAATTTCTCTTGTTCTTGTATCACTCCATCCTTGAATAGGTAATCCCTGCGACTGACAAAACGACTCAAAGTAACTTCTAATATTAAAATCTTTTTCTTTGTCAATCATCCCTTGAATTCTAAGCGACTCATTTTCCATCTTTTGATCTTCCTCAAGAACTTTGGTTGCTTTATTTGCAAGTGATTCGAACCGCTTAATCTCGTTAACTAGCTCAATGCTTTTGGAATAAACAAAATAAATAACCCCCACAATAAATAAACCGGAACCTAAAATACACACTAAAAGATACCGTTGTAGCTGTTTTTTACCTAAAGACTGAAGATAATTTGTAAATTTTACGATGAATTCCATATCTCTACTTCTCTTTTTCTTTCAATTTCAATTTAATTGAGAATTTTAACCCCTTATTTGGGTCTAAAGCAACATTCATTTGATCATCAGATACGACAAACATAGGGGAGTCCTTAAACCGCTCTTCTATCACAGCCCAGTCATTATAGTGTGAACCGCTTCCCTTTTTTGATTTAAAAAAACCATCCACATCAACCTCTACAACCCCATCATCCCTTGTATTTATAACCAGATCGGCAAAATAGATATCATTTACAGATCTATCTGCAATGTTTGTCAATTCCAATATTATCTCAAGAGGATTAAGCCTATCTCTTGAGAATGCAGCCCAAATCTCCATCTTCTCTTTAACCAATTTTTGAGCTTCCTGAACAAATGCTTGTAATGTAGATCTTTTAGGTAAGCGATTTTTGGGAAATACCGTCTTTAATTTTGAAATCTCCGTCTTTTCCATTTTTGTCAGAGAATCTTGCAAATCAGATATCTGCATATATCCTTTAAAACCAATTACAAAAAACATTAACCCAAAAATAACAATAGCCGTAATTAATTGTTTGCTTATTAACTTACAATCAATCAATTCAAATATTTTTCTACGCAAATCAAACTGATCTTGTTCAATCGACGGAATCGCAGTCCCCAGAGCGGCAACAAAATCAATATCTCCGTAATCAGAGCTCTTTAAATGTTTTTTTATTGACCTAACCTCAAAAACCCTATGCCAATCAAACCCTTCACATGGAATCTGTAAAGTATCACTACACAATTTTATAAAACCTTTAATTTGATTCGCCTTTTCCGTAAAAATAATTTTTGTTATTTCATCATAAAAATTAAGTTTTAAGCTAAATGAATTAAGAGTAAATTGAATATCATTAAAAAAATTAATAAAATGTTTTTGAAACAACTTATTTAGAGAGTCGTCCCCACTAAAATTCACACCACTTGACTCAATGTGTTCCTGTATGTTTTTGGTATCAAGCTTTGCCTCTTCGCTTATATTCTTTGCAATCGTCAAAACCCCCCTGGGGATCGTACGAGTTAAACGTAGCTCACCATTGTGTAAAAAAGCAATCCTTGTTGAAGTATCTCCAACCTCAACCAAAATACTACCTTTTTCAATAGATTTATAATATGGAATTTGTTGGTACAATCCGTATGTTGCAAACAGATCTATTGTAACGCTGTTTGGCTCAATTCCGGCTTGTTTATAAATATCAATCTCCGCCTGAAGGTCCTGAAACTGAACAGCTGCAACCAAAACCTGCGATGTTTTTTGAATCTTATCTCTCTTTGTTATTATAAAATCGATAACTGCATTACTAATAGGAAATGGAAGCATCGACTCAATTTCATAGTCAAGAACCATTCTAATTTTTTCTATATCATCAAACGGCATCTGTAACTCTTTAAATGTTACAATGGAAGCTGATATAGCAACTCGTACCTGATCATATTTTTTCACCTGCGACATAACCTGTTTAATTGCGTTTGAAGCTCGTTGCGCATATGGCTCATTTACGTCGGAAGAGAGCTTTTGATAAAGCAGGTCTTCAACTATGGTTTTACTACGTTTGGCATTAACAAGCGCCAACGTCACAATTTCATCTTGAATTGCAAGCCCAACAATTCTTTGAGCAATTATCCTTCTATTTCCAATTTTTTCAGGTAAAAAAATCTTTTTTATCATGCTAAAGCTTCTTTCTTTTTCTTTACCTCATCCCCAAGGCTCTTACTTAGCATAGGATTTTTCGACAAGAAATCTTTCAAACGATTACGCTTTGAAAGATCAAAGTTTAAGTCTTGATTCACGGTTTTGGTCGGTTTTGAAATAATGTTTTTCAGGGCATCTCTTTTGTCTTCTGTAACCGGCACAGAAATATTCGCCGGTTTTTCTTCTGTTACAGAAGCAACAGCAACTTGTGCAGGAACCTGTGATATAAAGTTTTTAAACTCTTCCCTTTTTTCAGGCTCAGGGTTGACTGGTGCAATTACAGGAGCCTGTTCAAACTGTTGATTTTGTAATATCTCCGGAGCTTCAGGCATCTGTGGTATTTCAACCGGTTCCGGCTCTGGTAAATCAACACTAGTCTCTTCTTTTTTAACAACCGGCATTTGTCCGGGTTGCTCTGCAACCACAGAAATCTTTTGAGCTTCCTGCACCTTATTGACGGAATTTTTTTCGCTGGACTCCTCCAAAGCCTCCTTCATCTCTTCTCGAGCAGTTTGGGCACGATAGTAAGGATCATTTTTTATGTCAACGGTTGTAGGCTGATAACGCGCATTTGCAAAATCAATCACCTTGTGTGAATAATTCTCTTTCTCAGGATTAAAGAACCAGTTATGGAGAGGATCCGGCGTTTTCTTTGTAGTTATGCCATATTCAATCTCATCGGTAGCCTCATGTAACTTCATCTTTGTATATAAATTCATACCTGGAATCTGTCTAGGTTTAATTATTGTAGGACACAAAAATATAAATAAATATTCCTTAGTTATTATTCGTTTTTGATTTTTAAATAACCAACCCACAACAGGAATATCTCCAAGAATAGGAGTTTTCTGGGTAGCCTCGGTAACTTTTGTTTTTACAAATCCTCCAAGAACAAGTACTTGCCCATCCGCTACGGCAACATTTGTCTTTAAATTTCGTTTAATCTTGTCCGTAGCTTGCACATTTGCGAATTCATCAATTTTTAAATCTATATCAAGCCTTATAAGCCCATCAAGATTTATTTGCGGAGTAATTGTTAAATCTGTATTTGCGGTAACAGGCTCATAACCGGTTAATCCCCCTTCACTCTGTTGCTCCTGCACAACTCTCTGCTCTCTTCCAACAAGAACATTTGCCGCTGTTTTATTTGCAACAGTCATGAATGGTTGCGACAGAACAGTCGTGTTTGTTTGAGTTTTAAGGGCCTGTAAATATCCCCATATGTTTGCAGGTTTTCCAAACGTCAGAGTGCTTAGACCTTGCAGGGGTGTAATCTGCTTGATCATATCACCTAATAAACTGATTGGATTCTGCCCTGAAGAATCGTATTCCAGAGATGGACCATTCGTACTTGCAGCCGCAGATTGAGCATCAATATTTATCCCAAGCATCCCGTGTTTCTTATTTCTCACACCACCGCCAAGAGCCTTTGTGTCTCCAACATCTATTGTTACTATCATTGTCTCAAGAGCAACTTGTGGTTGGGGTTTATCCAGATCTTTGATTGTCTTTTTCAGCAGCTTCCAATCAACTTTATCAGTACTGGAAACAACCAATCTATTTCCATCTTTATCTACCTTGATATTCATGCTTTTAAAATACTTAACACCACCTCTGATTGCACCATACTTACTAGCAGCTTGTCCCGCAACGCTCTCAGGCGCCTGCGTAGCCTCTTTTAAAATTTCCGCAATCTGTGTCGCATCTGTATACTGCAACTCATAAACATGCAAGGGAGACTTCGCCTGCTGAAGCTCAGTATCAATGTGATTTACAACAAACTCTTCAATTTTTTTAATCGGTTTGGGATTACCAAGCAAAATTAATGAATTGGTACGATCCTCGGCAATAACACGCGTTCCCGGAGGGAAATATGCCGTTGTACCCTCTGCTGTCTTACCAAGTAACCTGGCAAGTGGGCTTACCTCAGGCTGTTTAATTAATCCCTCAAGTAATGTTTTAACGTCTGTTGCATTTGCATTCTTAAGTTTAATTACGGTAACTGCCTCAGCAGTTCCCATCTGATCAAGTTCAAGTAAAAGTTTTACCGCAGATTTAATGTTAAGAGACTTATCCGTTATAACAAATCCATTTACATCTTTAACCGGAACAACCAACCCTTTATCACTCAGCATACTTTGCAGGAGCTCTTGCATAGTGGTTACGTCCATGTTGGTTAAAAATAGAACATACCTAATATTCATATCATTATCAGGTAAAGTATCCGGAGAAACATTTATGTAGGCAGGTAAGGGCTGGATTGTCTTTTGATCTTTAGGAATAACTTTATAAAGGTCTCCGACTTGAATTATACTGAATCCTGCCATTTCCAAGACCGTCAAAAAAACATTCCAAGCGCCATCAGCGGTTAATGGATCACGGATAGTCAATGAGATCTTAGCCGCTTCAATAGTCTTATCGACCACCAGATTCATCTTTTTTATCTCGGCAATGTAATTTACAAAATTATAAAGATCTGCATTATCAAAGTTCAGATAAATATCTTTATTCGAATTATTAGATTCTTTTTGCTCCTGGGCAGGAGATGTTGGAGTTGTAACTACCACCGATCCTGCAGTCGGCAAAATATTATCAGGTTCAACTATTTGGGTGGGAATATCAGCATTAACCTGATCTTCCGAAGGCATGGAATATACCGGTTGCACCGCAAATAAAAAAGATAATGTAAGACAGCAAATTTTAATCGCTCTGGTCATAACACATCCCAATTCATATCTCATAAATTACCTTCTTGCCACCCTCTCCCTGGCCTTCTTCATTTTTTCCCTTAAATTTTCAAGAAATCTTGATCGCATATCTGAAGCGGCCTTTTGGTCCCTTTGTCCACCCGAATGTCTCTTTGCAAACTCCCTTATGCGATTTTCTCTCTCTTGTAGTGGGTTCATTGGAAATGTTTCCGGGCCACCCTTTTTGGGCTCTTGCCCTTCTACTACCGTTAAAGATCTTGAAATTCTAGGAAATTTAGAAAGCTCATAATTTATGGAAACCTCATTTCCGGCTCTAAGCATTTTAACCGAAATGGTATCCCCAATCTTCATCCTTGAAATTGCGTCATATAACTGCATTCGCTCCTTAACGTTTGCAACACTTATTCCGTTAATCGAAGTTATTATATCGTTTTGAACCAAACCAATATTTATCGCAACATCCTTATCCTTAACATCTCCAATTCTTACACCAATAGGATTACCCTTACTATAAGCAGTTCCAAGAATCCCAGCTCTTTCAATAAAATTTCCAAGTGAGTCCACTTCAAGATTAAAAGCGTGAGGATCAATCTTATATTGCTGATCGTTAATTTTTTTGATGATATTTGACCATTTTTCCGTAGGCTGTGCAAACAAATCCTCCTTGATTAAATAAAAAGACTCCTGCTGACCATTTGCACGCAACAAAACTATCCTATTTCGAGCTATATTAATAATCTGAGCATCTTTAATTTTATCCCCGAGGTAATACATCCGTTCTTTATTTGTCTCATCGGCAACCATTGCAGCACTCTTCTGTTCATCGCTTGTCAAAATTATACCCTTCAGAGTAATAGACAAAGGATCAACAAATGAAGGAAGCTTTGGCTCAGGAGGGGTTATGACCTGGGCCGGAGTTGGGTCAGGAACCGGTGTAACAAGAGAGGGTTTTGTAATTTCTACAACAGGCTTAACATACGTATCAAAAACATCTAATTGATAAATCTTTTCCCATCCTGACATAACTACTGGCGCAACCTCAACCTTTTTCTGTTCAAAAGATACCGGGGCTATACTAACAACCGGCACTGCCTGCTCTAGTAATTGACTTAACATTAAAGCCAACAGAAAAAGTAAAACCAAAAAACTATTTATAATCCATAACTGCAACTTCATTCCCACTATTCCTTTTTATAGCTCTTTAAGATAATTGCCAGTTGCTTGCAATGTCAAGAAAATAGACAGAGAGAAATCTTTTTTCATTTATACACGTTTATGGTGAAGGAACCACATGTAAAATTTTATGCGTAATGATATCTGTGGTTACATTTTCAGCTTCGGCTTCGTAGGTTACAATTATTCTATGACGAAAAACATCTGCAGCTACAGCTTTCACATCATCAGGGGTTACAAAATGGCGTTTTCGAATAAATGCATGAGCTTTTGATGCAATCGTCAAAGCAAGTGTAGCGCGAGGAGAGGCTCCATATTCAATAAAATTTGCAATTTCACTGAGTCCGTGCTCTTCCGGGCTCCTAGATGCAAAAACAATATTTAAAATATACTCGATCACCTTATCATCAATATAAATCTGCTCCACAAGTTTCTGCGACTCAAAAATATCCTCTTTTTCTATAATTTTATTAATTTTTAATGGGTTAAACATTTTATTTATAATTTCTCGTTCTTCCGAAATACCGGAGTAAGAAACCAAGAGTTTAAACATAAACCGATCTATCTGAGCTTCCGGCAAACGATATGTGCCCTCTTGATCAATAGGATTTTGAGTTGCAAGAACAAGGAAGGGTTCATCTAGAGGGTATGTTTTATCACCAATTGTAACCTGGTGTTCTTGCATTGCCTCAAGAAGCGCAGACTGAACTTTTGCCGGGGCCCTATTGATCTCATCAGCTAATATAAAATTCGCAAATATAGGCCCTTTTTTTGTTTGAAACTCTTGAGTCTTTGGATTATAAATCAAAGTTCCAATCAAATCTGCAGGTAAAAGATCAGGTGTAAATTGAATCCTCTGATACTGTAAACCAACCGCTTGCGCAATTGATTTAATTAAAGTAGTTTTTGCAAGCCCCGGTACACCCTCAAGAAGAATATGCCCATTACATAAAAGACCAATAATTATTCTGTCAATGACAAAGTCCTGTCCAACGATTACCTTTTTTACCTCATTACGCAAACCTTGCCATATAAGGCTCTTTTCTTTGACTAACTCTGCCATTTGTTGAGTATTCATGGTAGATTCCATGTAAGCTCCAAAATTTTGTTAATTTATAAATAAAGAAACATCTGGCAGTCTAAAATTTAATAAATTGAAATCAGAATGTAAACATTAATTTAAACTTAGATTTTTTATTAACTTTTTTTTATTTTTGATTATATTAATCCCAAATGTCAAAATTATTCAACAAAAAATAGAGTCAAAAGGATTTGTAATGCTAAATTTAACACACTCCAAATGTCGCAAGCTAATTTCAACATGTTTTTTAATTTTAGCAATTGCAAGCCAATTAACTTGTGAAGAAAATGATACATTCTTAAAAGATATGGTTTCAAAGTGTGGTAATGAGTACACCTCTTTAACAGATGAAAAATTAGTTTTGTATGCAAATCCATCTGCATTAAAATTCTTTGCTACAACATTTTTCTTACTCATATCCGGATCATTAAGCGGAAAGGCTGCTTACGAGATAAAATTCAACTCAAAAAATCCAAACGCTGCAAATATTCTTTTATTAGGCATAGGCGGCACCGCCACAATATATCTATGTAAAAGTCTGATAGAAGATATAATTATAAAAAAAATAAAAATGTTCCTTTTGTAAGTTTTGATACTAAAGGAATTTATTTTTGGGGAGAATTACAGGCAGTCTGGCCGGAAATTAAAGAGATCTGGATAAACACAATAGAAAATAATGGGGTTGAATCTAAGAGGTTATCATTCTATAAAAGTAAAAAATCTCTAATTTTTGAGATTCCTGGGGGACAGTATGTACCTATAGAATTCGACGATTTGGTAAAAATTTGCGAATATTACTGGAGT
>CAZSLQ010000004.1:21429-25612 GCA_964607885.1 uncultured Pseudomonadota bacterium | reverse complement strand
ACGATAAGCCCCAAAACTAACTGCACTTTTTCCATTTTTCTACTTATTTCTCGACAAATAACATAAAAAATCCATCTTTTTTAGTAAAAATAAATCTTATAGTGCTTTATTGATTTTAACAATAGAAAATTATTATACTTTAGATAGAAGAATTGCTTATTTTTATTGTTTATTTTTAAAGGGAAGGGATAGTAATGAGAAAAATTTTCAAGATAATGTCTCTACTTGTTTTAGCAATCTCATTTGTTAGTTGTTTTGCCGATGATGTGCGGTACGGTGATACGATTTTACTTAGAAGAGATGCAGTTTCCTTCATATTTTCTTTTGCTCCAGGTGGATATCTAAAAAGCACCAATACGGACGGAAAGTATGTAACAAGTCTTTCCGATAGATACCTTCGTTCTCGGTCTCTAGGAAAAAGGCGCTCGATCGACTTAAAATATAACAAGGGTCTTCTTGGTGATGATTGCAGGTGGGTGATTGTACATCCAGACCCAGCCAAAAAAGATTGCCGAGATATTTTAAGAACTAACGAGTCTCGGTTTTTATTAAGAAGTTTGGCAAACGATAAAATTTATATTGGATGCGTAAGTTCAAGTGACAAAAACTCTCACAACCCAATTAATGAGTCAACCGGGAAGGATAAGGAGTGGATGTTTGTTCTGGCAAAAAAATCCGGCACCGTTAAGAATGTTGAAAGTGAAGGGTATGTGACAAGTTTGGGCGGAGATATGGTTGCAATAAAAAACATCGAAACCGAACGCTTTATGCGTGGCCACAATGAGTCTGTAAATACTAACGATAAAATAGGAAACTATGAAGAGTGGTGGGTTAGTATTCAGCCCAAATAGACGAATAAAAAATCAATTATAAATAATCAAGGGCCTTAGGGGAAGGGCCCTTGATTATTTAATTTTTAGATCAGATATCTTCTCAGACAAGCAGGTGATGCTTAAATTAAGTTTTTCTGATGTCTGTTGCAAGTCAAAATTACTCTTGCGGAAAATATACATCAGATATTTTTTTTCAAATGTCCGAATCGCATCTTCCAAAGAATTAAAACTCAAAAAATCTTGTTCCTCTACAAATTCAATATCTCGCTCACTTGTGAATTTATTTAACTCAAGCATTGAAATTTTGGAATCACATGCTGAGGCCAGAACAATTTTCTCAACCAAATTTTTAAGCTCTGTAATATTTTCAATCCAATGCCGATTGCGTAGATACCTTATACATGCAGCATCCAGTACAACATTTTTATTATGCATATGATTAAAATAGTTAAGGTAATAACTTAATAACAATGGAATATCATATCTACGCTTATTTATGGATGCAATCTCAATAGGCGTAATATTTAATTTATAGAACAAAACACTATTAAATCTCTCTGCTCGTACAAGCCCAAATAGTGGTCTGCAACTTGTCACAATCAACTTCAACTCTCCATTATTATTTTTTTGTTTAAATTGTGAGCTTTCTAACAATTTTAAAAACTTACCTTGCTCATCCGACGAACATTTATCAATATTTTTTACGCAAACTGTACCAGACAAATCAATTCCATCAATTTCAGAAATTTTTTGAAGAGAGCAATCAATAACATTAAACGGCCTGTTTTTCAGTGGACCGGTCTGATGGACAAATTTAGAAATCAGAGTTTTACCTGACCCATGCTCTCCGTAAATCAACAGCGGAAATTTAAGATGAGCTATATTCTTAACTTGCGTCATCAGTTCCAAAAATAAAAAGCTTTTACCAATTATTTTACTTTTCTTTGTACCCGTTTTTAAAAAAGAAAGTTTTGAAAAAATATCATCAAGATTAAATGGTTTTTCAATAAAATCCAATGCACCCTTTTTGACTGCATCAATAGCCAGGGGAATATTCCCAAATCCCGATATTATTATTACATTTTGCGTTGGATACTCTTTTTTTATTTTAAAAAGCAAATCCAAGCCATTACAATTCGGCATAAAAATATCGAGTAGAATAATATCAGGAATTAATTCACCGATCAAACTTAAAGCTTTATTCCCATCCGACAAAGTTTGTACCCTAAAACCCTCATCGGCCAAAGCCTCTTTAAGCGTTTGTAATATCGCAATTTCATCATCAATAATTAAAATAAGTGGAGAATAATTCATGCCATTATCTTTACAAATTAATCCTTAACAAACCCGATCTGTTCAATTGGACCTTCAGTCAGACCTCGAATAAACTGATAGATATAGGGATTTTTACACTCCCAAATATCCTTAGCCGACCCCTTATAAACAATCTTCCCCTGATGCAGCATTGCCACTTGAGAGGCATAATTAAATACATCAACATCATGCGAAATAACAATTGTCGTTGCCTTTTGATGTTCATGCGTTTTTTTTATTAACTCGTGAATTAATCGGACTGTAATCGGATCAAGCCCAGTCGTTGGCTCATCATAAATCAAAATTTTAGGACTCAACATCAATGTTCGAGCCAAACCAACCCGCTTCTTCATTCCACCGGAAAGTTCATTGGGATATCGATTTAATACACTTTCATCAAGCCCAACATCACGTAATCTTTCTATAACAAGTGGCCTAATTCTTTCCTCCGGCCAATTGTCCTCAATTAAAGTAATTCCAACATTTTCAAAAACAGTCAGCGAATCTAGTAAAGCTGCAAATTGAAAGACATATCCGCACTTTTTAAAAACCTCCTGCAACTCATACTTTCCAAGCTTGGTTACATCACGACCATCAATAATAACGCTTCCGCTTGTCGGTTGTATAAGTCCAATGATCTGCTTTAGTAAAACCGATTTACCTTCACCCGATCTTCCAATTATGGCAAGAAATTCCCCTTCCTCAATCTTCAAATCAAGGTTATTTGTTATAACTCGGTCACCAAAAGATTTGGAAAGGTTTTTTAATTCTATCATTTTACAAACATCAACGAGGTTAATATATAGTCAGCTACCACTATGGTTAAAATTGAGTATACCACACTTTCGGTAATTGCAATTCCAACACCCCTGGCTCCTCCGCGAGCATAAAATCCTTTGTAAGTTGTAATAATCGTAAGTAAAAAGCCAAATACTATAGCTTTAACAAGCCCATTAACAATGTCGGAAAGCTCAACATTTTCAACAATCGCTTGCGTATAAACTTGTGGATTAATCCCAAGAACATAAACAGCTACCACATAACCTGCTGCAACACCAAACAAAGTACAAAATACGGAAAGAAACGGCAAGATAATTGTAGCAGCAATAAGTCGCGGAACTATCAAATACTGCTTGGCGTCTATACACAAGGTCTGTAACGCATCAATCTGTTCGGTTATTCGCATCGTACCAAGTTCTGAGGTGATCGCAGAACCGGCTCGACCAATTACCATAATTGCTGTAAAAACCGGGCCGAATTCCCTAGTCATCGCGATATAAACAATCGGACCAATAAATTGAGATGCTCCAAAACGCTCAAGCCCTATATAACTTTGCATTGCAAGCGCTGCACCAACAGTCATTCCAACAAGCATCACAACACCAAGCGAATTTACACCAATATAATTCATATGATAGAAAACTTTATTAAGTTTCAACTTTGTGCTGAACATAGTTTCCAAAGAATCATATGCAAATACACCTACATCGCCCAAAGCGTGACAAAGTTCAATTGTTTTTTTACCAAGGACATCAATAAGCTTTATACTCACTATTTTGTCCTCTATTTTTATTTAAAACGAACTTATTCTTCTGTTTGGGATGCCTTAGTTGACTCAGAAGCCTGTGGTACAGCTGTGGATGTTTTGACAGTAAAATCCGTTAAACTTGATGTTTGCTTACTTTTAGATTTAACAAGTGCCAATCCAAGTGCACCCAAAATAAAAAGTGCCGTCATCACCCAAGTTATTTTTTCAAAGAAACTACGGCCACCGGAACCACCAAACAAAACCTGCGTCCCTGACCCAATACTTCCAAGCCCCATATCTCCCTTGCCCGGTTGAATTAATATTGTGATAGCAAGCAAAATTGAAAGTATGACAAAAAGCACCAATAAAAACGTGTACATCTGCTCTCTCTTCAAGCTAAAAAGGTTAAACTTTAATTTTTATTAATTATTCCTCTCAAGAATAGTAGATTTTATGATTTTTTCAAATTCTTCGAAGTTTGTACTAGCCTTTCCAATTAAAAAACCTC
>CAZSLQ010000004.1:19558-21403 GCA_964607885.1 uncultured Pseudomonadota bacterium | reverse complement strand
GCCCGATTTTCATGATTTTTAAGACATTTTGAGAATCCACACTTCCCCCATACAGTAATTGCCAATTGGAAACAGGCGAGCATTTTTGAACCCGCGTATGAATCCATGAAAAAAAGCTCTCCAGCTTATCACTTGGGGCAATTTGACCCGTCCCAATGCTCCACTCGGGCTCATAGGCTATATAAATCGGCCTTCCATTCAACTTATTAACGCCAGTTTTAATAAAATCCAACACCGGTGTAAGTTGCTGCTCAAGAACTTCAAGAGTCCGCCCCTGTTTATAATCATCAGCAGACTCTCCTAAGCATAAAATTGGGGAGATCCCATCATTAAGCAATAATCCAAATTTATGCGCAATCATACTGTTAGTTTCGCCCTTATATCTTCGAATCTCACTGTGTCCAATAATACACGCAGCACATTCTAATTGATTTAATGTCCTTACGCTAATTTGTCCCGTAAATGCCCCTTTTACATGATCTGAGCAGTTTTGAGCGCCAACATAAACCTTTGTTTGCTTAAAAATTTGGGAAAGAGGATAAAGAGCCGGAAACGCTGCGCATAAAATTACCGATGAATTTGGTAGCTGAGAAAGAGAAATCAGTTTATCAAGATTTTTAGTTGCATAATCCATGGACTCATTAAAATCGAAATACATTTTCCAGTTTGCAACAAATGTGTATGACGTTCTCATTTCTCTCCTTCCAAAGAGATGTTAAATTTTCCATTTAGTATAAGTGTATACAAAATTAAAATTAAGATATAATTAAAAAAATTTCAAAAAATTCTAAAAGGCTCTCTCATGTACTACAAACACTCAATCTTTTGCCTCGTTTTAATAAGTTTCTTCAGCTTCATACATTCACAAAAAATGATTGTAAATTCCTGCCTGGCAAATCTATACTCAAACCCATCTCCCATACCTGAAGTGTCTAAGGGACCAATTCTATTAAGCGAAGCATGGTCCCAAGTTTCTCAGTGCTTATTTGGAGAATGCATTCTTGGCGAACCTTTAGCAGATAAACCTGAGTGGGTTAAGGTATCCGCACTGGGACAAAAAACTTTGCTAAATTCTGAATGGATCCCATACCCGGGCTTTATTCAGGCTTCACATCTCAGCCGTATTTCAGAGTTTCCCAGATATAACATAGTTTTACAAAATCCATGGACCATATTATTCACCAAGCCGGATACATATAATCCAATGTTTGAGAATATAACATTCAAATTTTTACCCATGGGCACAAGGCTACAAGCTATTAAAATAAACAATCAGAAATGGAATGTTACCTTTGATAATCAATCTGTAGGCTATCTAAAGTGCGAAGAAGGTGACGGAATTTACGAGATTTTAGCGAATATTCACTCTTCACAGACAGAGTATTTCCGCACAAAAATAGTTGAAATATCACAGCTATTCTTGAACCAGCATACTCCATATGTTTGGGGGGGAGTAAGTCCTTTTCATATTTTACTCAATCAAATAACCGGAGTCGATTGCTCTGGTTTGGTTAGGTTGTGTTATCTGGCATGCGGTCTTGAAATACCACGTAATGCACAACCGCAATATCAAGCGGCAAACAAACTCCCAAACGGGAGAAACCTTCATGAAGCTGATTTAATATTCTTCTCAAAAAATATAGAGGGAACGCAAATTAATCATGTGATGATTTACATTGGCAATGGTATGGTAATCGAATCAACAGGGTTAGGATTATCGAGCAAAAAAGAAGCCCAAGCAATGGGAATAAATTTAAAAGAATTAGGTGTCAGGGAAATATCTATAAAAGAGCTGATTGGTGCGGACATTTCTGATATTGAAAGCGGCAAAACGGTTTCTAAGAA
>CAZSLQ010000004.1:7939-19548 GCA_964607885.1 uncultured Pseudomonadota bacterium | reverse complement strand
ACTTGGCTCTTATTTTGCACCTGAAAATAAAATTCAAAAAATGCGAAATATTGCATTGGGTCTCAATGATGTTTGGTGAAAATATCTTATTTCAGGAGAGTAGAAATGCAAAAAATAATCTTTCTTTTATATGACGGAGTAAAAAATTCGGTATTTCAAAGCCAGGTACTAAAACCATTATTGGATGAACTTGAAAAAAATATTAATATGCAAATCTCAATAGTAAGCTTTGAGAAAAATATTCCGTCACAAAACAGTATCGAAAAACTCTTTGGTAAAAATGAACGGCTGAATTTTATCTTTTTTACACGCCAACCCTTTTGGGGAATATTCAGCCTTATGCCCGCTGTCCGTAAATTTAAAAATTTTTTAAAATCAAACAATGTAAATCAAATAATCGCACGTGGTCCTATGGCCGGATACATAGTTTTAGAAACTCTTTTAAAATTAAAAAAACTTAAAACTCCAATCTTAGTTCAAGCACGAGGCCTGTGCGCAGAAGAGTACAGATACTCCCACAAAAACATAAAAAATTTTCTGCAAAAAGTTATTGATCTTTTTCTTTTCAAAAGTTTTTATAAAATCGAGAATTTTGTTTATAACTCCTCCAAAACAAAAAATTTTAATTTAAAAATTGAAGCAGTAAGTCCTGCATTAAAAGACTACCTCATTGAAAAATTTGGAGCAGAGCCCGCAAAAATAACAATTGCAACAAAAGACATTCCAAAGTCGATTGACAAGTGTCAAATCGTTGCGTGGAAAAGCAGAACAAGAGATGAGCTTGAAATTCCGGGGGACGCAGTTGTGTATTGCTACAGTGGGTCATTCAAACCTTGGCAGTGCGCATCCCAAACCATAGAAAGTTTCTCTTTTCAGTATTTTAAAGATCCAAAAAGTTTTATGTTAATTTTAACTCAGGATAAAGAACCATTTAAAAATGAGCTTGAAAGATTCAAGATTCCAATACAAAACTACAAAATAATTTCAGTAAACCCTGATGAACTTTTAAGATATCTTTGTGCTGCAGACTTTGGGATGCTTTTGCGTGAAAACGATGTTATTAATTGGGTTTCTCGACCTACCAAGATGCTTGAATACCAAGCATGCGGATTAAAAATCGTACATAACAACACTGTTGCATGGCTGGCAAGAAAACAATCCTAAAACGCCTCGCCTATAACAAGGTACCAGCCGTAGCCACCTTCACCATAAAAGCTCTTTTTCCATTTCCATCCAACATCAAACCTGATTGATCCTATTGGAGTTTTGTAACGGAAGCCCAAACCTGAGGTTGGATACCAAACCTTAAAACCTCCAAGTCCAGTCTGACTTAATGCCCCTGTATCTTGAAACACAGCACCATAGAAATTTTTAAAAATCGAAACCCTAAACTCTAAGTTCGCATTTATCATAGAACTGCCACCCTGGATAGTATATTCCCGAGTAATTCCGGGCGGAGGTGGATTTTTGACTCCATAAACCGTCTCTTGTTTTATAATTTCCCCCTTAATATCCTTTTCAGTTAGCCCCAAAGGCGGTAATGAGTCAATTTCATACCCGCGAACAGAGTAAGGACCCCCAAGATAAAAACGTTCAATTGGCATAACGTCTTGAAAATCTCTTCTAAAAACATGACCGAATCTTACTCTAGCGCCAAAAACAAAGTCTTTATAAAATGGGTAAAAAATAGATTGTTCAGCCTGCAAACGCGCTGATGCAATCCCTATTTTCTCGGGCGCCATCATTTTTAAAGAGACAAAACTCAAGCTTCCTTTTCTTGGATTCAAGCGATCGTCGAGTTTATCTATTAACAATGAAGGTTCTATGAAAAAATATGGTGCGGATTTCCCAATTAAATCAGGAGATAAATCAAGATAACCGTGTACATTCTTAGTTGTCATCCACTCATTCCCAATATTTATACCCCAATGGTAACACTCTTTGTACTCATCATTTAAACCAAATAATAAACCATTCTGCAAGGCCGTGTATGCAGGATCGGTCTTACCAACCTGGCGTGGCTGAATATACTTATTTGCATAACCCTTAATTTTTGTCATAGCAGGATACCCAAAAAATGAGGGCAATTGATACTGTGTATCAAATTTTCGTTCAAATCTGGTCCAATCAAAATCAAGTGAAAATCTATCTGCTTTATTTAAAGGATTTTTTAAGATAACCGAGGATCCCAATTTAGGTGTAGATTGATTTTTAAATAAAAAATTTTTACTTGTTATAAAATAACCGGCACGTAAACGAAGCTCAACCGGATCATCATCAACCAACGACACTATAATTGGTTTTTCACCAACATTTTTTGACATCTGATATGGTTGGATTTGAACCGTTTTAAAAATATCCAAACGCTTCAACTTACTACGTGTAAGTTCGATTTTTTTTCCGGACCAGTCATCCCCCTCCTTAAATTTGATCTCGTTCAAAACATCTTTAAATCGAAGTCTCGAGTTTCCACGCACCAAAACCTTTCCGAATTTAACCTTTTCTCCTAGAGCAACTTTCCATCTGACAAAAACGGTTATCCCTGATGCTTGAGCTTTTTTATCAAGTTCGAACAACTCAGGCTCAACCTGGGCATACCAAAACCCCAATCTCTTGCAATAATTTAACAAAAAAGCCCTTTGCTCATAAAGCCAATTCAGATCAAACGGAATAGACTGATCTTCAGCCAATGGTAGATATCTTTTAAAAAATTCATTTACCTCATGATCTAAAATCTTTTCTACCTCAACACCGCCCCAAAACCGCTGCACTCCTTTGTCAATAAAAATTTGAACAGTGTACGCGTTTGTTTCGGAATTATACACAAATTTTTTATCAACAATTTTAAAATCCCAGAAACCCTGAAACAGGTAAAAATTTCGGAGTTTATCAATTCCCACGTCAAGCTTGTCCTGATCAAAATATCCTATTTTCAAGAGATCTTCCCAAAAAATATTTGATGTTTCAGGGATATGTGTTTCATAATCCTTGACCTCAACATTTTCAAGCTTAACCTGCAAACCCTCCTTAATTGAAAAAAGATATCCTTGATCTTTTTTCTTTTGATACTCTATTAATGCGTTCCAGTAACCCTTTTTATAGTACTCATACCTAAGCTGTTCGGAAATTACATCAGGAGAAAACAGCCATTCCGGTTGATCAAATCCGACAAAGTCTTCTTTTATTTTACTTTCTGTAAAAAGACTGTTCCCTTCAAATTTTATAGTTTTGCGTGTCCCCATTTTGATATTAAATATCAAATCAAGCGTCTGTTTTTTTAAGTTAATTATTCTTTTAAGCACAATACGGGAACTTACAAATCCCTTACGACTTAGAAAATTCAAAATACCTTTGGCTTGCTTGCGAAATGCCTTCTTAGTGTAATTTGAATTGGACAATGAATTTCCAAACCTTTTTTTTAAAAAAATACCTAAATTTTGATATTTTTCACTGTCAATGTTGAAATTAACAGATTTCACAGCAAATCTTTTTCCTCGTTCTATCTCTATCCTGGTATCTATAGATTTATACTTTTTATTATAAATCAATTCATCTTCAATCTTACACCCAAAATACCCCTGATCATGCAGACACTTTTTAATAGACTTGATTGACTCTTCATGCAGGGATGAATCAAATACGTCACCCGGCTGTTGCGTGTAAAGACTTTTATATCTCTGTTTGCCAAACCATATTCCTTCAAGCTTAAGTTTCCCGAAAATCCAGTTGGCAGCAAGTTTAAAATGCAGGTGCTTTCCGGCGCCAGAATCAGATATATCTATATCGATATTGTTAAATCGTTTTTTAGAAGTCAGCATCTGACAAGCCTTATCAACTTGCTCAACTGTAACAACCTTATCCTGTCTAAGCTCAGATAGATACAAAAATTCATCCACAGAAAATGGAATGTCACATTCAACCGTTATCTTGCTTAACAAAAAGGATGTCGACTTAGATCCAATAGACTGATTGAAAAGCTTTGTGAACGTACCCCCATAAGAGCACATAAGCTTCCCAAAATATAAATTTAGAATTATAAAAAATATGCAAAAATGTAGTTTATTAATTCGCACAGTCTTATCCAAAACTCGATACTTCTTTACTATTTTGGTTTTATTTTGTATTATTTTTGCAAATTAGCCATCTAAGCGGCTTTTTTGTATACTGTATGATACATTAAAAAATAGATTTTTGAAATGAGGCCCCATCGTCTAACGGTTAGGACATTGCCCTCTCAAGGCAGAAATAGGGGTTCGATTCCCCTTGGGGCTGCCAGTATTCGCTCTCGTTTCATTCGTAGCTTCCGCCGTCTTATAAAGCTATGGCGGACAAGACGTCCGGCTGTCGCCGGTCTATGCGCATTAAGAAACACATATGGCTTATACCGGTATAAAACCGGCGTTAAAAAGAAGAATTTATAAACCTGAATATTATCCAATAATTCTAAAATCTCCCCTAAAATCCTTTTCAGATATAAAAGGTTCCTCCACAATATTTTTCAATTTGGACTTATCTGTACCCTTATAAAGCAGATCTACTAACCTATCTAATTTATCCGACAAACCGCATGCATAGAGCATGATTCCATCATTATCACTTTGAATGGTTCCCTCAATACCTAGAGAATTTGCATGCTTTTGAACGTAGGATTTGTAAGGATCCGCTTGAAATGTTCCCGATATTTTAATCATCAAACACTTTCTCATTCTTCTCCCTTTTTTAACAATTTTACACAAAACAGTGTAAGGCTAACAGATAGATTTTTAATAAGTCAAAAAAACCATTAATTCCAACAGTTTTACCTGGCAAAATCAGAAAAATTCGTATGCGAAAATCTTTGATAAAGTTGAATATGTTTATCAATCATTACACTATCCTTAAAATCGTTAAGATCGTCTTTGTAAGAGCTCATTTTTTCGCATATATCTTTATTTTCAACTAAAAATTTTAAATGATGCGCGAATTGAACAAAAAATGTCGGTGGAATTAAAAAACCATTTTTTCCGTTAAAAATAACCTCGAAAATACCTCCGACATCATAGGCAACAACAGGCAATCTACACAATCGAGCTTCAACAACCGAAATTGGAAGTCCCTCCCACAAGGAGCTTAATGCAAAAACCTTCCAATTGCGCATCCAAGGGACAACCTCTTTATTCCAACCAAGCAGATCAATTTTTTCAGAAAGATCATTCTGCCTGATCCAACTCTCTATATCCCCTCTTAACTGACCATCTCCAATAATTTGCAATCGAACCAAAGTCCTATTCTCCTCATTTAAACTTTCGTACAAAATCTTAAAAGCTTTCAAAAGATCAAACAGGTTTTTTTGAGGTTTAAAACATGAAATTGTACCAATAATGAAAGAATCATCACGTAAACAGGATATATTTTTCCCTTTAACGGCAGGGGTATAAAATTTATTCCACTCAACTGCCGCCCGAATTATTGAGCTTTTTTGTCCAAATTTTGGCAATCTACGTACTCCAAATTCTCTATCTTTTTCGGAGACACATATGAAATGAGTTGTTATTAAACTTGTTAAATACTCAATGAAAAAAATTGCATACCATTTCAATTTTGACTGATACTCGTTAAAACCAAATCCGTGAATAGTATGTATCCTAATCTTAATTCCTGAAAAAAAAGCTGCCCATCTTCCCATCAACCCCGCCTTAGTACTATGGGTATGAACAATTAAATTTGGATACTCCTTTTTTAATCGACTGATTATTTTTAAAATCCAGAAAAACGTTTTAATCTCTTTAAAAATAAACCTAAGCCCAACCTCCCTGTTAAAACTATCAAGTAAGAAAACATTTTTTGATTTTGAAATTTGTGATACCAGCTCTCCTTGCGACCCAGAAATGAGCCCTGCCTCAAATCCATTTTCAACAACCCCACTCATAAGAGAAAGACAAACTTTTTGCGCACCCCCTAACTCAAGTTTGGTAATAATATAAAGCACGGTTACATTATTAAACTTCACCTTATACCCTCTCCGTTGTACTTTTATTTCACAGTTATACCTTTATACAACACTTGAGTACAAAACATCTTACTTAAGACAAACAATAAGTGTTGGAACCGTCGTTACAAGTAAAAGAGAAATAATTAAAGCATAAATCAAAGTTGACTCTATAAACGCAATAGCCAACAAACTAGTACGAATTACTGTGCCATAAGAGCGCTCATTACTTATAATTTGCATACAACCCTTGGCGGATATGTTGCTCATAGATACGGCAGCGCCAAAAGACCCAACAGAAAGACAAAAAGTGGCCGCCAAAAACATTATAAATGGGACATAAGAATCAATAAAAGCCCTGGGAATATTTGTATAAACCATTATTAAAGAAAGTAATAAACAAAAAATTATCGGGGTCTCAATTACAGCCTCGCAGATCAGAGCAAATGGGAAAATTTTACCATATGCATGTTTATTAATCCCTATACTGCTACATGCAGCATTCGCAAAAACGGCTTGCCCAATCGACGGCCCTATACAGCCCAATGCGAAAAGAGAGCCTGCAACTAAAAATTTTAAACCCTGAACAACCGATACCAAATCACTCGAATTTGTTTTTATAACAATTCCAAGAATAAAAGCAAAAATCACAGGGGCCTCTATAATCGACTGAGTTAATAACATAAATGCAAAAATTTTGGACGCAAAAAATGGTTGCCTTGATATGGAATTTGTACAGGCCTTTACCACCACACTTGAAGCAGAACAAACCATTAGGGCTGCAACCCCAACGGCCAAAGATATTCCAACTTCAACAAACCCCATCTCCAAAGTTAAAGCCTCTCTATTCCTGACAAATAAAGTCGAAAGAGTTGTAACCAGGGCAATAATAACCCCACTCTCAATCAAAGCAAGGCCAACAATCATAGCTTTCCATGCTTCCTCCCCGCCCAACTGCTGACGCATAAGAGAATTTATAGAAGCAAATCCGGCAATACCTTGCGCAATACCACCACCTATTGAACCAAGAACTATGGCAAATACCACTGCAAAGTAGTGTAGAAAATCGGCTGAAATCATACAATATCCTCAAGGGCCTCTTCTTGGTCGCCCTGAACCCCAATTGCAAGATATGTTGTTGTTAACATCGTTATGACAAAAGCCTGAATAAGTCCTTCAAATATCCCAAAAAATACCTGTATCCACGTTATTAAAAAAGCAACATTTAAACCCAATTTTACAAGCAACTCCAGCTTAGGATATCTACCTCTTTGTTTGGTCTTAAAAAAAATCAAACCTAGCAAGACTAAAATTAAAACATAAGCGATAAAATAAACCTGAACAATACTCAACAACTGTAAAATCATTAAAAATATTATTCCGCCACCAAGAATGTTACCAAAAAGACGGAATGACATGGACGCAATCTTGGATAATTCCCCCACCAAGTGTATAGGGAATAGTATAAAAACAGGCTCTATAAACTCTTTGAGATAACCCAAAATTCCATGAACCTTGATTTTTTGGAACTGAACATACAAAAAACTCGTTGTTCCAATTGCCAGTGTCGTATTTAGGTCCTTCGTAGCTTCATCGCAAAAAGGGATTACCCCGACAATACATGAAAAAAGTGTAAATAAAAAAATACAAGAAATAAAAGCAAAGTAGTTAAAATTAAAATGCCTAAACGATTCACCAAAAGTATCAAGCAAAAGGCCTACCGATTTTTCATAAGCCATGGAAACAATATTCAAGTCTCGTGAAATAAAATATTTACCAATAAGCGCAACCGCCAGCAAACACCCCATACCAATCCATGTATAAATCACCGTATCCAGATAAATTTCCCAAAATTTTCCCGTAAATCCCACACACTCAAGCGGTTTTAGCACGATGCTATGATGAAATATATCAAAGCTCATCGCCTTGTCCTTATCTTTAATAGAATACTTCCCCAAAAAGCACCCACAAATCCTAGTAAAATCCAGATAAAATTAAGTTCAATATAAAACACGGCAATGAATATGGCAATAATAATGCAAATTAAACGCAAAAATGAGTTAATCATACCACTAAAATTAAATTTCTCCCTATCTTGACTGGAGTTTAACAACTGGTACAGAAACATGCGACCGTAAATGAAACCTAAACAAAATCCAGTTAAAATCGACAAAAAAATAACCCACATACTAATTACCCAAAATTGTGCACCTTTAAACCAACTACGTTTTTAATAATAGTTCGTTTAAAAAACCATTGCAACACTAAACTTTGAGTTAGCCTTTCTAAAAGTTGCATTTTTTTAAAAAAAATATAGTTTATCAATTTCCGAGTAAATCAAAAATAAATTCTAAGTGAATAAAAACAAGAGGTACTTATGGCAATTAAAGGATCTAAATACATACTGATAAGCTTCTTACTTTTAGGCCATGGAGCAAGTCCAATGATCTGGTCATCTGCTGGAAAAGCAGAAGCTAAAAATCTTTTTGAAAACCTTACTGTCACATTGAGTTCGGTTGATGATGCAGCTAGCAGAGTAAACGAATCAATTTTAACAATATTAAGGAGTTCAATTGACCCCAGAAAACAACCCGCTATTGCCCGATCATTTGAACCGTACGCACAAAAACTTTGCATTTTTATAGATTCAATAAAATGGGAAATCGAAAATATTACACCTCCACGTGATATTGATTTATTTTTCGAACAAATTAATCATGCATGCAACTTTGAAAAAAGAAAATACATAGATTCAATTGGCGAAGAAGAAAGCGCTCCATTCAGGATAGGCGGAAAAGTAAACAGCATTTTTATAAGGCTTAAAGGTAATGCAGGATTTAGAAACTTTATAACAAAATCACATATTCTTTCAATTATCCGATATAATTTTTATGATGACGTCACAAGAACTAGAGTTATGAAAAACTTTTTCTCTTTTATCCTACAATCATTTCAGAAAATTCAAGAGATTACAGAAGGATACAACATTTTGAATGATTTTGTCATCGATAGGGCACTTGAAGATCTAAATCCCCGATTACTCTCGTACAATTTTTTAAGTTAAAAAATAACTCTTCGTTAAAACTGGATCGGAATATTCCGATCCAGTTAGTTTTTATTACTTACCTAGCATTAAATAGGAAACCAATTCCGTTTGCTTAATGGTAACACTGTCACCCTTCTGCATATTCTTAATGGTAACAGTTCCATCTTTTTGTTCGGTTTCGCCAACAACCAGAGTAAATTTTGCACCCAATTTGTTAGCCTTCTTCATCATGTTGGTAACAGAGATATCCTCTAAAATCAGATCATGATTTAGATTATTCTCTCTTAACATATTAGCAATTAGCAATGCTAAAGGCTTCTGTTCCTTGCTAATCGGAATAATAACATGAAGCGCGGGTTTTTCAGGTATCGACAATTTATTTTGGTACTTCTCTACAAGCATATAAAGACGTCCCATACCAATTCCAACGCCCACACTGTCTATGTCTTCTTTACTTCCAATACTTTTGCCAAGGCTATATCTTCCACCTCCAAGAAAAGCACTTTGCGCCCCAAGGTCACGTGATACAAATTCAAAGACGGTTTTATTGTAATAATCAAGACCTCTTACAAGATTATGATCAATAACATAACTTACTGATAGAATGTGCAATAAGTTTTTTAAAATTTCCCAATCTTTACCACATTCAGAACATAAATATTCAATAATCTTGGGAGCCCCGGACAAAATCTGCTGGCATTTTTCAATCTTACAATCAAAAACCCTTAACGGATTACGATCCTTACGTTCGTTGCAAATTTGGCACAAATCTTTTTGATTTTTATTTAAAAAGCTAACCAGCTCTTCTCTGTGTTTTTTCCGATCCTCAGAGCAACCAAGAAAATTAAGCTTTAGTGCATAATTTTCAAGTTTAAAAACTTCTCCAAAAAGCGCGTCCAACAGTTTTATCAACTGGGCATCCTGCTCAATCGCGTTAGTATTTAATATTTCAATACTAGCTTGGTTAAACTGGCGCCAGCGACCCTTCTGCGGGCGTTCTTTTCTAAACATTGGACCATGAACATACACCTTCCATGGCTTTTGTTCTACATTATTTTCAATATATGCCCTGATAACAGAAGAAGTTGCTTCAGGCCTTAAACAAATTGAATCCTCTTCATCTTCCTTTTTAAATACATACATCTCCTTTGAAACAATATCTGTCTGTTCTCCTACAGAGTGGATAAACAGGTTTGTATGCTCAAGGATTGGAGTATCAATCTCAGAAAAATTATGTAGTTCCAAATGTTTTTTAATCTGGTTCAAAACAAAATTGTATAATCTTAAATCAAGAACATCATCGGTTCCTCTTACTCGAGAAATCATGAGTGACTCCTTAAAAAATAATGTGATTAAAGTTTAATGTGCAATCCAGAGCACAAAATGGAAAAAAATATTTACGACAATTCCTGAAACTATGCTTGGAACTAAGAGATGAATCATCTGCTTAATCTTACCAATCTCAGTCTGTTCTTCTTTTTTGAATATTAACAATGGAATAAGATAATCGCAGAGATAAAAGAGAATTATTCCGGAAAAAACAATTTTAAGCGTTAAGGGAACATAATAAAATGCAATCATTGCCCCAATAAATTTATGTAAAATAATACTTTTGCTATTATCTCTTAAAGCCGTATAAATTGACATTAAGCAAAGCAGAATAATTACAACCCACAGAGAATGAAAAAGCCCGGGTAATAATGTATAAATAAACTGTAAAAGATAAATAAACGGAATTGCAAGCAGCGTCGATATGATACCACCTAAAAATACGTTACCTATCGAATTTAACGTAGCAACTCTTATGAGAATATTTTTTATTTTTTCTAACATGTTTTTCTTTTTATACTTTTAATCAAAATTCCTAAAACTCCAGCCATTATAAAAACATCTGCAAAATTGAATGTAGCCCAATGCCATATTCCCAGGTGCAGATCTATAAAATCTATTACAACACCATAATGAATTCTGTCAATAATATTTGAAATTGCGCCACCAATAACAAAGCTTTCAAAATAAATTGGAATACCATTTAGATGCTGCACAATGGCATATAGTGAAAAGGCCAACACTATAAGAATAATAATGGAAAGCAAAATATAAAATCCCCAATTGGACTGGAAGTTCAGGAAACCCCAACTTATGCCGCGGTTATAACTTAAAGATAAATTAAGCCAACTATTGATTACCATATCCTCTGACGACAGGTTAAGCAACGCCCAACGCTTCAAGGCCTGATCAAGCGTAATAACCGTTGAAATAATAAACAGATATAAGACAAAAGATGAACTTTTATTCATAACTAAGCTCTTAATTTAGTACCAAGTGATTCGACCGATTTTATAGAATCTTGCATAACCCGGTCTATATCTTCCTTTTCCAATGTTTTTTCAGAATGCTCAAGCCAAACCCTAAATGTCTGTGAGCGAACATCCGTCCAATCCGACTTTTCAAAAAAATCTATCAATTCAACTCTTTTGATAAGCGAGCTTGCCCGGTAAATTTTAGCTTCGATATCTCTTGTTACCTGCGTAAGTGGTACAAGAAGACTCAAATCAAAATATGTTTCCTGAAATTTCCCAATATGCTTGTACC
>CAZSLQ010000004.1:5973-7929 GCA_964607885.1 uncultured Pseudomonadota bacterium | reverse complement strand
ATTTAAAAGCCAGTCCCCATCCAACTCAAAAATAAACGCCGTACTATTTTCATGGATTTTTAATTTACTCAGCAACACGGGACTTGCATTCCCGGCAACACCAATCTGCTTTCCATCATAAAGTATTTTGGTACATTGATACTCCCTGTACCAATCACGTTCAGGTTTTTCAATTTTTTGCCATTCAATCTTTTTTATATCCAGATCAAGCGTTGTAATCAAATCGACAATATGCTGTTTACAACTATAAAAATCGACAGGCTTATACTTCTCAAAAAATATACCTGCTAAAGATCTATTCTCTAAAACGGTCTTACCATCAAGACGCCAGATTCTTGCAAACTCAAAAAGCTCAAGCGAATCATTATGCACATGATTTGTTTTAACATTTTTCAACAACCCGGGAACAAGGGAAGTTACCAATCTGAAATTATTTTGTGAGACAGGATTCACAACTTTTGGTGTATTTTCTTCACTTAAGTTTAATTCTGCAAGAAAATCCTCATCAAAAAATATATAGTTTTGCTGCTCAGCCATTTTGGCACTTCCAACAAGATAGTTTTTAATTTTACGCAATCTTGTTTGTGGTGTTAGATCAAATGACTTACGGACAAAAACCGGAAGATTCAGGGGAATTCTATTGAAACCATAACAACGTATAACCTCTTCTAAAATATCCTCTTTCAACTTTATATCTTTTGTGCCCCTATAAGTTGGGACAGTTATAACATAAACAGTTGATTCCGGTGTATTTTTAGTAATAACTTTAAAACCAAGCTTAGTAAGCGGGTTGACAATGTCAGTTTCTTCAAGTGAAACCCCGGAGCGTTTTTCTAAAAAATCATGGCTTACTTCTATAACGTTTTCCTGTACCGGTTGGCCAATACAAATTATATCTGAGTCGCATGAATATTTTATTTTGCATTTCTCAAGAAGTTTCAGAAATCTCTGCGTAGCTTGGGGAGCCTGATTTGGATCCAGTGTTTTTTCAAAACGAGCAGAAGAATCTGTTCGAGTTTTATGTCTAAGCGCACTTCTTCGCACCGATCCACTATCAAAAGTCGCCGACTCAAATACAATTGACGTAGTTGAATTATTTATTGAACTTCCGGCACCACCGCGGACACCGGCCAGGCACATTGGTGTTTTTGCATCTGCAATAACAAGATCCTGGTTGGTAAGTTCAAGCTTATTTCCATCTAAAAGCTCAATAAATTCGCCAGATTTTGCCATCCTTATAACTATTTTTTTATCAGAAATTTTGGTTGTATCATAAGCATGAACCGGCTGAGACCATTCCAAAGCAATATAATTTGTTAAATCTATAATCCCATTAATTGGTCTTTGCCCAACCTTTAAAAGTCTGCTCGCAACAAAAATATTACAGGGCTTATTCTCAATCGACTTGAAATACAGGCCCGTAAAACGCTTACAAGCATCTGGCGAATGGTTTTCAATCACAATCGGATTTTTATCAGACGCCTTATTTTCAGAGCTGAAATACTCAATATTTTTATCACTTAAAAATATTGACTGATCTTTAAAAGGCAAACCCAGCAACATTGCAATTTCTCGAGCAAATCCTCTATGCCCCCACATATCCGGTCTGTGAGTAATCGATTTATTATCAATTTCAAGAATCACATCTTCTGATTCAAAAATACTCTTCCAATTCCCTGCCAGATCTTTTTCGGAAACATCAAAAGCAGGCAGAAGTCCCGATTGTTCCAGCTTAAAATCAACCAAATTTGCCCAATAAAAAGTATTATCAACTTTTTTTATCATAAACACAGGGGTGGATAAATGGGCAAACATTATATCCGTCTCTTCCTGCCGTCTTGCAAGTTCAATTTCCTTTTCAAGCTCAGGAACTAACAATTTAACCGTTTGTGCGGTCTGGGATACTACTTTCCCAAGATAAAAATTTTTCAAATCAAAACTAAAATGATGAAAGCT
>CAZSLQ010000004.1:5355-5937 GCA_964607885.1 uncultured Pseudomonadota bacterium | reverse complement strand
ATTTGACATACAGAAAATATATTTATATATTCAAAATACAATTAAGATCTTTGAAAAATTTGGGGGCGTGTTGGCTTCGACGTAGTATTATGTGCTTTGAGAGCATGCCGAGTTTTGAATGGGACTCGTCAAAAACGTTCAAAAACATAAATGCAAACTATTCCAATATGGATAGTACTGCTTTTGCAGTTGCTTAATTAAGTAACTCATATAGCAGCTTGTATGCGGACGTGTCTATCAGTCTTGCATGCTCGTATAACCAGATAGAACCTTTCGGAAAGACTTTTTGGTAGTGTATCCGAACTGTATACTCAACCGGCTCTTACTTGTCCTGTGTTCTTACAGCAAAGTAGGAGTATAAATAAGAACTAAGCATGTAGCGCTTGAGGTGTTTAGTATTGCGGACATGGGTTCAAATCCCATCGCCTCCACCATCCTTCGCTTTCGCCCTTTGGGCTCCTAGCCTCGTCTGGTTTGCGCCAGTTTTTTTGATTATGTTATCTTGAACTAGCTCCCCAATTTTCTTTTCAATTCGGTCGTTTTACCTTGAATAAATTGCAGTTTTGTCTTCAGTTCTTTAAG
>CAZSLQ010000004.1:3100-5290 GCA_964607885.1 uncultured Pseudomonadota bacterium | reverse complement strand
TCTTCTGGAGATACAAGCTCATAGATAAGAACGCATGGGGTACCTGATCCATCAAGTCCTCTCGTCAAAATTTCATTTATAGATTCATTAACATTTGGAACAGTATCTTCCATATCGTCATATTTAAACCAATCTCCATTTGAGTCTTTTCCATAAGCCCAGTAATGCCCACCGGTAAGGCCCCCTCTATGAACAACAAAAGAGACCAGCTTATATTTAAAATTTTCTAATTTTTTCTTTAATTCATCCGAGAAAAATTGGTTCAGTTTTAACTCCATATCAAATGTAATCGCTGAATCGTTTTTTTCTGGCCTTCCATAATCATCTTTTTTAAATCTTTTAAGCGGCAAAATTAAAACCTGCGGAGCTTGTGTTACTGATATTGTTTTACCGTGACCGGTTTCTCTATTACAATTAGCACATTTAGATTGCGCTGATATTTTTTCCCCGGTTAAAGGGTCTTTTTCATTAAAATAACAGTCTATACAATAATCTAAAGTATTTTGTGTCTCAGGAATATTAAGTTGTAAAAAGGAAGACTTCGTTACTTCAATTTTTGGGTTATTACATACGCTACAGGTTGATTTTTCTTGTGACAGTAAGGTAAAAATCTCTTTTAATTCCGTTATTTTATTAAACAGAGATTTAATCTCATCCTTTTCCCAAAAAGTTCCGGAATCGCTACCAAATGCTTTTTCAAAATTCTTTTCCAACTGTTTTAATATAAATCTTGCCAATAAAAATTCACACTGGTACTTACCTTCCTGCAATGGGTCAACTTTTCGACGACTGGAACGTTTTTTTGTATATATTACAAATTCACCAATTTCCAATTTATAATTTTTAATAGATGACTCAAGCTCTTCCCTTTTTTTATTTAAAAAATTTTCTATATCAGTTTTCAAATTGTTATTAAGGTCTTTAAAATCTGTCAGCAAAAAGTTTTTAACTAAAAAACTCAAAAATTTTTTTTTAAGGTCAGGCAAATTATCAGATGAATTAAGAATGGCAATGCTTTTTTCTACAATTCCCGCGTAATTTTTTTTCTCCTTAATATCCTGTGCTGTTTTTTCAAATGACTCGAAAAATAATTTTTTGTATTGTGCAAAATATAACGGATCTCCAGGAACTGGATTTTTCAACTGGGCAATGGTTCCATTAAATTTTCTCGACAAAATCTGACTTGTCATATTTGTTGTTAGTTTATTACTAATAATTTCAGTTATCTCTTGCTGCATGAGTGATCCAATTTTCTGATATTCGATTAAATCCTCAACAAATTTTGCCAGTATTTTTACAAAAAATTCAGATGCATCTTTTTGTTCAGTTTTTGATTCATTAGGATCAATTTCCAAAGCGGTATCAAAATGAAATTGCTTCAGGGTTTTACCATTCTCGATCACATCATCACGCTTAAATTTTTTAAGGGTCTCATAGTTGTTTTTGATTTTTTCATGCAACCTGATATATAATCTTGGTAACGACCCTACTTCATAATCTTCCGCATTTAGCTTGGAATTTAATTTATCCGCATGAGACAACGCTTGGATTGTAGAATCAAACCAACAACTATAATCCTTATTTGTTAAATTACTGTTTTTCGCAACAATAAACCGATCACAGGTTAATATTGCCGTCATCAAAATAATATATTTAGTAAAATTCATATTTCACCTTAATTAAGCAATTTTTCTTTTTAATACACCTAATTTGTTATTCAAAGTACCTAGTTTTTGTCTAAGAGTCTCAAGAGCCCGTTTAAGTTCTGTTAATTCTGCATGAAGACCATCCTCTACCTTCACTCTAGCATCAATAGCACGTATTTTTTGTTCAAGACTGCGCTTGTTGCTTACCTTTTGTATTAACACCTCCTTCAGCGCTTCTAACCTTACTAAATTTAATCTATTATTTCCCCATGTTTCTAGTTTTTTTAAATTATCCTCTGACATATTACCATCTTGATCAACGGTGTAATATCGGGGAGCAGGCTTATAAATCTCACCTTGGATTCCATCTATCTTTGAATTTTCTTTTTTTATTTCTAAAATCACCTCATGTGTCTTTAAGACCAGATCTTCGATTTTTTGCTGAGACAGACCGGAAATTTCATTCTCTCTTACAAAATCATCAAATGTTGCAAGTTGGGTTACAAGTTCCCGATTTATATCTTTTATTTCCAATATTTTGTCT
>CAZSLQ010000004.1:0-3090 GCA_964607885.1 uncultured Pseudomonadota bacterium | reverse complement strand
AAAGAAAAAAGGTACAAATGCCACAAATGTTGCGCATAGAGCTCTTCATAAATTGCAAAATTATCTGCCTTCGTGCATTGAGTAGGGCATACTCTTGTCTATCCAATTTTTTAGAATCCTTCTTGTACTTTTCTAAATCGGCATTATCGCGAAAAAATCTAACCTTGTTCCCTATTTGCCGTAAATTTTTAAGAATATCCTTTTCCTGTAATCTTAAATCCCTATCCAAGTTTTTAAGATCGCGCAATATTTCACCTGAGCTTCTACCACTGCTTAGCAACGGAGTTAGCATTGCAACCGGAAGCCCATGCCACAAGAGCAACTCCATATAATTTCCGATATTTTTTGCATCTGCAGGAGTTGGATTAACAGCTTTTAATTTATCGGACAAAAACTTTAGCTTCGCCTTTACACCGGATTGCTCGGAGTTAGCTCGAATAAGTACACCAAAAGAACACCCATACCATATGGTTTTGAAAATAATATCATCAGAATTATACCCATTTGATTTCTTTTGCCGCTCTGTTAGTTGCAGCAAATCCCTCGATGGTACACCATAACTTATAAAAGTTGTCAAATCGCAATCAGGAAACCTCATTGGATAAATTATTTCTCTCTGATACTCCTCAATCTGCCTTGCAAGTTGATTAACTTTATTATCATCAATACCGGAAGAAGATCCCAGAATATCCTTCAACCGAGACTCAACATTTTCCGCATCAAATTTTTCACTACCCCTAAAATCGGATATTATTTGTGGTAATTTATAAAATCTTGCAATGGCGAAAGAAAAATTAATTTTATCTTCATCAGACACTTGTTTACGCGCCAGCTCAATAAATTTCCAACTTAACGGCTTGCAATGGACTACCACCTTTACCGGCTCTCTTTCTTCTCCATCGTATTCCCTTGCAATTCTAGGATCAGATTCTTTTATATAACCACCAAAACACTGCCAACAAGAACAATGCTCCGGTTCACATGGTAAAAAAATAAGCTTGTTGTCCTTATCAACAGGCTCTCCACAAATCGGACACTCTAGGTGTATATGCTTCCATAAATCTTCCAAGACACCCTTAAGTTCTTCATCTATGCTAGGTTTAGCAAGCTCCGGAACCAACCAAGATTTTACCAAATCTATCTTTTCTAATTCTGTTCTCTTTTGTTCTATTAATTCATTTTGTTCTCGAATCCGTCTTTGGATAATGGGAAAATGATTCTCCAATAAAGCGGCTTCAACTCGGGCTTCATTCAAACGACTCCTCCGTTGAATCAATGAAGCGTTTTCTCGCCTAAATTGGTCACTTTCCCGTATCGATTTCTCTAGCGCCTCACGTTGCGCTTTTGCCCCGTCCCTTTGTGCTTGAGATATTTCGTCATCAATTTCAAGCAATATATACATACTATATTCATCTTTCTGTGTCTCACTAAAAGCATTTATTACTTTCTCTTGCAACTCTCCTTCTAAACGTTCATACTCCTGCAAACCAATTTGCAGCTGACTAAGTCTCTGTCGATTTTCATCGGATCTACGCTGCAGCTCACTTTTCGCTTTTTCTAAATCTTCTATCTGTTTTTCTATGCCCTCTCCGGCCTTTTTTAACTCTTTCTCCCACAGGCTTGTCCTTTTAATGAAATTCAACTTAAAACTATTATCCGCAAACTCACGCAACACAAAGTTTTCTCTCTTTGCTTTTTTAAGCCAGTCGTCAAATGAGGCAACAGGAGTTCTTAAAACACCTTCACTTTTTGCTTTTTTCACAAAACCTTGAATATAAGGTTCTTTTGTGGAAAAACCACTATACATATTCCCCATAGATTCTGTAAAAATCATCTCTAATTTTTCGGGATTGGTACTAGATTTACGAATTAATCCGGCCCCCCAGTGATTCACTCCATTGTAATAAATTAAAATAGCATATTCCGATTGCCCTTCAATTACCTGCCCTATCAAACCTACTATCTTGTCCTCATTGTGCTCTAGCGCCTCCACAGCAAATGTTCTTTTTCGAATGTCTTCCGGATAAAAAACCCCGATAATAAAACTTAACTCTGCTTCAGTAATCCAATCCAGGTCAGTATTTAAAGGATCCTGTAAATTATAGGCCTTTTGGCAAAATTGAAAAAATTTAGATTTTTCGGGATTTTGTAACCTCAAGTCGATATCTATTGATTGGTGTGGAAAATCAAACAGATTTCTCTTATTACCTATAGTTGTGTTAACCTTTACCCAATCCGCTTCTTTTTTATAATGTAATCGTTCAGGCTTATAATTAACATATGTCAAAGGATCCGTATCATCGGTTTCATAGAAAGAATTTGTAAAATCCTGATAACTTGCGTTAGGATTGTTTTTAAATGTTTGTCCCATTTGTAATGCATAAAAGGCTGCAGAATACCCGCATGTCGGAAAAGTCCATACATTTCGCTTCCACTGATATATTCGCACGGCCATTTCCTTAGGGGATTTTACTACCCAGATATCTATATCTTGAAGTTCTCTTTTATAAGGCTTTGGTGGTTCAAAAACCATACCCCACAAATTTGTGAAAACTAAGCACAACAAAATAGTTATACGTCTAAAAAATTTTCCATGAAAATTCATACTCTCTCCCTTTTTTTATATCAGCGTCCCAATTTTCTACCTAACTCAGTCATCTTACTTTGCAAAATCTGTAGTTTTGTTTTCAGCTCTTGAAGTCTTGACTTAAGTGCAATAAGATTTTGCTTAAAATCTTCTTCCGGAGATACAAGCTCATAGATTAGAATGTATGGGGTACCGTTCCTATAGGCGCGTACTGAATCATCAATTCCTGTTGTCATAATTTCATTTACAGATTCGTTAGCATTTGGAACTTCCGAATCCATATCGTTGTACCTAAACCAGTTTTCATCTGAATCTTTTCCATAAGCCCAGTAATGACTATCGTCAAGGACCCCTGAATTCACGACAAAAGAGACCAGTTTATATTTAAAATTTTTTAATTTTTGCTTCAATTCATCCGAGAAAAATTGGTCCAATTTTAACTCCGTATCAAATGTAATCGCTGAATTGTTTTTTTCTGGCCTTCCATAATCATCTGTTTTAAA
>CAZSLQ010000003.1:45460-47625 GCA_964607885.1 uncultured Pseudomonadota bacterium | reverse complement strand
AATCCCCGGGGATAAAGCTGATAAATACCTCTGTTGTCCCATCTCCATTCCACATCTCATCGACAAACCCTATTCAAATCGTTTCTGAGTATGTGCAAGACATGAAAAAGTTTTTTCCAAATAAATTGCTTTCACCGGTTTCTCTGGAAGGCTATATAAATGCCGCCATTCTGTGCGAAGGAATAAAAATCGCGCAGTTCCCAATATCTGCGAATAAGATAATGAACACCATTCAACATATACCACAATTCAAGCTTCCAAGATTACAAGGGCTAAATCTTATTTTTGATCCACAAACCAGAACACTTTCAAGGCGCATATGGATCAACACGGGAGATGAAAAAGAGTGGGAAGAGTGGCTAGAAAACAAAGAGGACTCAAATGGAAATCCCCAAACTAAAAATTGATATAATAAGTGCAAAATTTAAAACAATAATTTTACTAATTGTTACCATCGGTTTTTTGTCATCTTTCTGGTTTACATTGACAAAAAAAAATATGACCGATACCATACCTCAGCTAAACCCGATTAACACTAAGGTTATAAAAGAGTTCGGCCCATTCACTGTAAACGTAAAAACAGGAATGTTTATAAAAAACTTTCCCACGTTTGATGTAATTAAAAATAATTTTACAATTGATTCCATAATATGGTTTGAATTCAATTCCGATGAGATTCCTCTTGAAACAGTTGAAAAATTCTCCTTCGATAATGATGCAATTCTTTACAGATCACCACCGGATATAAAAGTTGTTGAAAACAGGATATTTGCAAAATTTAACGTCATATTTAACATAAAAACTTCACTCAACTTCCATAAATTCCCATTTGAGGATCACAAGATTTCACTTGTTCTTTCAAATAATTTTGTTACCCCTAGCGAAATGTATTTCACAACCGATTCTAACTCGTTTCAAATCACACCCGACATCATTCCGACAAGCTGGAAACTAAAAGATTTAAATGTAAACAGCGGCTATCTAAACCTAGATCTGGATAAAAAAGATAAAGAAAAAAGAGTCGCAGCACCTAAAACTCTATTCACAATAGACATTCAGAAAAATGGGATACGGAAAATTTTAATTATTTTTATACCTCTGTTCGCTTCGACATATTTATCGCTATTCTCATTTGTGATGAATATAGCAAATGTGGTAGGAAAATTTAGCTTGGCAATCACAGCGCTTACGGCTTTGATAGGTTATCGCTTTGTTATCGAACAGATGATGCCACAAGTCGGCTACCTAACGACAACAGATATGATCTATATCTTACTTTTAATAATCTCTCTTATCTGTTTTATTTTTCAGCTATTGATTACTCGCCTTTTTATGTTGTATTCTGATGAGGTGAAAAATGCGCCTGAGAAGGATCATGATAAAAAAAAATTTACATATAAACTTGAGCTAGCCTCAAGCGTAACATTTTTTATTATCTCGCTGGTGCTAAATATATCCATTGCCGTTATACTACTGCTTTAAAACTGGAGAATCATGAGAAGGTCATCTCGTAATTATTACAAAAAAAGAAAAAAAAATGGGGTTTTGGGGTTTATACTGAAATTTATCTCAATTTTTTTTATAGTATTTATTCTCGCCATACTAATTACCCCGACACCTTACTACAAAGACGGTTTTAAAAATTTGAAAGAGTTGCAAATCTACGCGAATAAGACAAATGAGCAAACTCCAATGGAAAATACGGATACGTTAAAACCGGAATACACAAAATACTACCGATCTTTAGTCCCTTCGTTTTCACAAAAAATAAAAAATAAAATCAATCTAATGCTCTATCTCGTCGGGATTGGAGAAAAACCCGTCTGGAGCATAAGTTTTTTTAAAACGATTCTTGAAAACACTACAAAAATGCAACAACAGGCAGGCTATGAGGGAAATTTAATTTACAAGATTCAGACAGATCCAAACTCTAAATTTATAATTTTTGGAAATATGCAGGGAGCATTTCATTCTCTTGTTCGGTGCCTGACAAAGATAAAAGAACTTGGCATCATAGGGGAAGATCTTAAAATCAATAGTTCGAATAATTATATAATTTTTATGGGTGACGTCATAAGCCGTTCCCCATTCACCTTGGAAATTCTAACCGCCTTGATAAAGCTTATTGAGGTCAATCCACAAAACGTAATTTACTTAAGAGGCAA
>CAZSLQ010000003.1:31120-45450 GCA_964607885.1 uncultured Pseudomonadota bacterium | reverse complement strand
CAATCACGAATCGAATGATTACTGGCAGGAACACACTTTAAAGACCGAGCTACAAATTCGAGCCGCTGATTTTGCAAAAAATGGCTCCGTCCCATTAGAAAAGGAGGTAAACGCTTTTTTCAACACGCTGCCTCTGGCCGTTTATTTGTCCGTACCTAATTCACAAACGGATTTTGTACGAATCTCTGAGGCGGGACGAGCTGAAGGAGAACTTTTAAATGAGGGAAGTTATGCAGAATTCTTAAAAAATCCGTCATCAAAGTTATCTCATTTTGTTATCAAAGAAAAATCGGCAGCCCAGATAGACCCATCTATAAACATTAAAGTGATAGTAAAAAATGAAAAGAAACGTAAATCGTTTCAAAAGATGGAGGGTTTGCGATTATTAACACCTGATATGGGTTCTGTGGCATGGAATGTTCTTTCCTGCCCAACACCTGTTTACCAAAAGGCTTTAGATTTTTATAATGATGCTTTTGCATTGATAGGTGCATCAGAAAAACTTGAAGACTGGGAGATTACTCTTTACAGCCATGATGTTCGAACAAAAGATCCCTTCAAAGAGACGAAATTTAATTTTCTCTCTGGGCTTGATTTACAAACACACAAAACACGAATCTTGCAAGCGCCAAAACAAACTGCACCGGCACAACAACCTAAGGTGAAACAGGTCACACCCGTTGTGATACCTGTAGTGCCGCAGGTTCAGCAAGTGCCACAGCAACAGGCAAGTGAACCAATAACACAACAACCGGCTCCACAAGTTCAGCAGCCGCAAGTTCAGCAGTCCGAGGTCATACAACAACCCACTACCACAACACAACAACCACAAATTCAACAACCAGAGGTCATACAACAACCCACCGTGACCACAACACAACAACCGGCACCACAAGTTCAGCAGCCGCAAATTCAGCAGCCTGAGGTTATTATTCCGGACCAGCAGCAAATAACCGTAACAGATACGGCGCAAAAACCAGAATCGCCAACCCCATAAAAATTATAAGAGAGAGGAACTCGTAGATGAAGAAGCTAAAAAATATACTCTTAATATTTTTTTTAGTCTTGCCATTTTACTTATGCGCAAAGGACAGCAAAAAGGCGCTTGTAACTCTTAATTCAAAAGATATAAATCTTACGCTCGGTGGTAGGCTTAAAGAAGACTACTTTTTTTATCACCGGGTCAGAACCTTAAGCGATAAATTTTTTGATCAAAATGATTTTTTCAGACATAAACTGCAACTTGATTTAAAGATGAAGCAAGGCGAGAAAAGATATGGAACTCCTGCAACCGAGGCGGGGATAAGGTTAACAAACTATGTGGTCTGGCAACAGAACAATTACTACACTCCGTTTTCCAGAGACAACATACGATCTTTAGATCTTGATTCGGTAATAGTTGCAAATAACGTGACAGTAAAAACTTTAACTCCGCTAATTTTTGTTGAAGAGGGCTGGTTTAAACTGAATCTGGACACATTCTGTCACTTTTTTAACAAAAACCCAACATATTTAAAGGTCGGTTTTTTTAAATATTTTGTCGGCCGAGGAATATCTCTGGGATACCATAACGACCTTGCAGTTGAGTACCTTGGCTGGCCCGGACAGGGCGACTTTACCCGTTACCCTCAAATGCCTCCGGGAATCTTACTGCACAGCCAGATATTAAAAGATCTTGCAGTTGAACTGTACTTTATGAAGTGGCGAGAAAATGACGCTAATCTGGAGGACGTAACGGCTCCTACAAGAGCACAAAGACTCGGGTCAAAACGTACGGAAAGGGGTACGGATAAAGACCGCAACTCATGGGTCGTAAGATTTCAGTACACACCGGAGGATAAGGGAGACGGCGAATTTTATGCCGAACCCTACTGGATTTACACAAGGGCTCCCGATCAAATCCTTGAATTCGATTCGGATGCCAGTTCACGTTTTCATACTTTTGGAGCAATGCTTGAGTATAAAAAGAATGGTTTTGATGTAAACGTGGAATTTGCAGGACAAACGGGACATCAAAATGTACATTGTCTTGATAGAAATGTTAAAATGTTAAGCAGAAGTTCATCAAGTGGCGTTGTAACAGAATGCTTCAGCCATGTTGTATATCCACCCAAAAATGATAACATCCCAGAAAATCTAGGTCGCAGAAAAGCTCCCGTAAAAAATATTAACAATGTAGTAAGTGAAAATTATATACCTAATGATGATTTGGCATTTATTGTAAATTCCGATGCTAACCGTGACTTAAGTAGGCAGGGACAGAAAATCTTGGCAGCACCCGATCAACAGGGTTCTGAATCCATAAACTATTACAATTCGAATCTGTTTGGGAACGCAAGATTTAGACCTCCATATAAGCTTGATTTGAATGGATTTATGTTTATGGCAGATGTCGGATATACGTTTGAACACAGTCCATTCAGAATAGCTGCATCATTCGGACATATAAGCGGTGATAACTATCCATACAATGATGAATGTGATAAAACTTATCACGGCTTCATCCCGCAAAGATCCAGATACAAGGGACATGATGTACGAAGCACACTGATTTTTGATCGCCTGGTAATACCAAGACCATTAAATATAAGTTACAGAACAATGTACGCGTACAACAATCTTAAAGACGTAAGCAATCTTGAACTGTTAGGTTTTGGAGGAACCTGGTACCCATTCAAGAAACAGGAAAGAGGAACTTTATCTGCAAACATCCTCTTCTTCTGGGAAGACGCAAATCTTTATAAATGGGATAAATGCGGCCATCATCCCGATCCTCTTATTGAAGCACAAATTGCATATGACCGAGCAAGACTAGGATTCAGAGACGTCAACCCCAATTATATTGCTCAAAATTATTATGAAAAAAATAATCCTGATCCTACAAACAGGGGTTGGCTAAGTAACGAAAAGGCAAGCAGATTCCTGGGCGCAGAGATTGACTTGAAAGGCGAATTGAAACTTGTTGATGAGTGTAGATTAAGTGGTAAAATATGCGGTTTTATCCCGGGACAACTTTATAGAGATCTTGATGGGCAACCAAACGAACTTACTCAGTACATAGATGCGCAAGGACTGAGTCATTACGAAAGTCTTGGAAATAAATTTGCCTATGCATTTATTGTAGGGCTTGATTACATTTTTTAAAGAATGAAGTACAAAATTCAGACGCATGCAAACATCTCATTAAACAAGTATTGGGGCAAAAGGGATGAAGGACTTTTTTTGCCTACGAAAAGCAGCTTAACAATCTCACTTTCAGAGCTTACTACAACGACTTTTATTGAAAAATCTGAAACTGATGAAATTTTTATAAATGATAAAATAGTTACAGGGTTACATGAGCAAAAGATTGTGGGTTTTCTAAACTTTTTCAGGCAAAGATTTGATATAAAAAGCCATTTTAAAATAAACTCCCACAATAATTTTCCGACGGCTGCAGGACTTGCAAGCAGTTCAAGCGGATTTGCAGCCCTTGCTCTTGGGCTTGATAAAGTCTGCGGTTTAAAATTAAGCAAGACGGAGCTTTCCATACTTGCACGTCATGGATCCGGGTCAGCATGTCGCTCGATATCAGGGGGATTTGTACTATGGCACAAGGGTATAAATCCTGACGGATCAGACTGTTTTGCGGAACAGATTTTTGATCATATGCATTGGCCTGATCTGAGAATTCTTGTTGTCATTGTAAGGAATCAGCAAAAATTTTTGGGGTCTCGAGAAGGCATGCGGCTCACAGTTTCAACAAGCCCTTCTTACAAAAATTGGATTGAAAAATCAGAGCGAAGACTCCCCCTGTTGATAAAGGCAATTAAAGATAAAAATTTTACAACCATGGGAAGGCTTGCTCAAGATGATTGGCAAGATATGAGACAGACAATGCTTGACACAACTCCTCAACTGAACTACTGGACAGAGGCATCTTGCAAAGTAATAGAGGCTGTTGATGAGATGAAAAATAAAAATCTCCCATGTTATCTTACAACAGAGGCCGGACCAAATTTAAAAATACTGTGTCTTAAGGAAAATGAGGAAAAAATAAAAAGAGAACTTGAAAAAATTCCGGAAATAATTCAAACAATAACATGCAAAATAGCAACAGACCCAATTATCGAATAAAAGAAAGGGAAAGCGATGAAATTTATAACAACAAAAAGTTTAATTTTACTCTTGTGTATGTTTAACTTTAATGCCTCCGCGGATAAGCAGTGTCCTCCATGTCAAACCAGATCAACAGAAAAAAAGGATGCCGTCAGTAAAAACAACTTAGAGGCAAAAGTTTTGCAATCAATAAAAGCCGAATTTCAGGCAAGTAATGTTGATTTTAACATACCGGATAAAATGAAACGTGAATTTGAGGCAAAAAAGAAATTCATCATAGATAATCTAAGGCAAAAAATGGCGACTTTAAATGTTGACTACGTAGAAATGAAAGACATAAATGTATTAGTACAACAAACGTTTAGCTTATTTATCAAACGCGTAGAGTATTGCCAAATTTCAGACTGGGTCAACGATATTCTTGCAAATGCAAAAAATAATTCGGAAAATGGAACTAAACGGAGCTGCCTAAATGTTGGTGTAACTAAGGGTACACAACCTCCATACCGCAAGTAATCCCAAAACCATTCTCGCCGCTTCGAAAAGCAGACATTTGATGCCACTAGGCTGCAGCCTAGTGGCATCTTTAAATTAAATATTCTTGTTTACAATATACCCGGACTGAACATCAAGTGTTGAATCACCACCCTTTTCAATCAAGATATTGTTCTCCTCAATTACACCATCACCAAAAATTATTCCATCTGCAGTGGAAGCAGCATTATCATTATATGCATAGTTTTCTTTAGTAAGAATTAGGCGTCCCTTGGTCAATTGAATTCCGTTTGGAGCAGAGAAATTCGCTTCTTCAAATGCAAGGGCTGAAGATCTATCCGTTAGTTTTAATAAGTTCTTATTCAAACTAATTGGGTTGTAATTAAATGTAATACCCCACATAAATTTCAGCATAGAATCCGGATGAATTACACACTCTTTGGTTGGCTGTAAATCAAATATATAACCGTTGCCATATAAGATAAAATCATTAAGAACTTCAATAGATCCGGAATCATAAATATAATCGTCGTTTTGAACCCATTTAACATTTTGGAAAATGATTTTTGATGTTGGATCTTCACAGCGAATTTTACGATTGTTTATACCTTTTATCGTTATTCCCTCTATAAGTAATGTTGAGTTTGCACCTTTCAAGACAATTTCACCCTTTTCTTCAAGTGTCAAAATAGCACCACCACCTCGCAGCATTGTATTACCCTGAAAAACCCATGGATAATTAAGAGTAGCATCTCGCCACATACGGACTGAAGAGCTGTCTCCCCAAGTGAGACTTGCCCCTTCACCCAGCTGTAGATGGATAGGGTCAAACTCTCTGAAAAAGACATTTTCAAATACCACATGAACCCCCGGTTCAACAAAGAGTAACGGTTCATCCGCATCCGTGAAGCCTATAAACTGAGTATTTCCGTCAATATTTATATCATACTGCGGAATCCCCTCATCATTGACACCCGGATAGATTATCATCGGACGATCCGGCCAGACAATTGCATAACGCATGAGTTTATTGTTTTTGCTACCAAAGCTTGTAAACGATATGGACTCAACTCTTAACGTACGAATGGTCCCGCCCCCATCGATTCTTACAAATTCACGAGCCGGGTCCTCATCGGTGGTTGGGCGAATGTTATGTGTATCACCAAAGCTTAGCGTATCATAAGTTAACGCAACACGGTCAACTGTTAGCGTACCTTTTGTTCCGGCCGTTTGGTTTGTGGAAAATCTTAGCGTGTGATTTTTAGTTATAACGGAAGACTCACCAATTACATAAACATCACCCGAATCAAATGTAAAATTGGCATTCATCTCGATCTCAACATCAGAGAGAACTAGTGCCGATCCGACACCCATGAAGAAATTACCGCTACCCAAGCCCTTAAGCTTTACACCGGATAATCTTAATGTCGAAAATGGCATAATTGCAATCGTCCCACCACCGGCAATATCAAGAACATTTCCATTTCCATTTATTTGACCATCCCCAATGAAAGACCATGTTCCCTTTAAAATAGTTTGATTATTCAACTGTAAATCCAGTGCACTGTACCAAAGTATACTGTCATTCCAGGTTGATGCGGCTCCGCCAAGAGATATTCTTCTGTTGTTAAATACTACCGTACCTCCACCCTTTAAAATCGCATCATCACCCAATCTCAGATCGTCCTGAAGATATAAAACTCCGCCATTTAAAATAATATTGGTGTTTAAAGTATTTTGAACACCAATTCCAAGCAGAGTGGCTTCATCTTCTAAAACAATGTCATTCTTACCAAAAAACAGTGGTTGTCCTCTTAAAAGGTAGCTACCGGATTTTATAAAAAATTTATGACGAAGCCCTCCGGGATTGGCAATAAAAAAATCAAAATCTATCGGATCCGGGTTAAAACCCAGCTCAAGCACTCCCGTGGAAGCATTAAGCTCAGTAGGGTCATAATATGGAACCAGCGCCTCTATATTAAAAACATTCGGCTCATAAAGACCGCTCATAAAAGAGGACGATAGAAAGCTGGAAAAAGTACCCCGGAAGATATAAAAGGGACTTCCTGTTATATTACCTCTTTCCGTCAGATTAACTCTTCCTCCATCAACCGTAAAATTATTCACCCCCACATCCAAAATACCTCCGGACCCTAAAGTAATCGATGACTGATTATTCCCAAATTTAACATTGGGAGTTAGAACATCCGATTTTACATAAAAAAAACAACTACACAAAATTAAACAGTTTAAGGCAATTTTACGCATAATCACTCCCCTCAACCATTAACGTTATTGTAACGCAATGTAGTATCAATAACTTGCAAATCCGCTCCGGGCATAATATCAACCAATAAATCGTTGCCATCCTTTCCATTTCCAAAAGACATTCCATAAGAAAATGATCCGCAAACCGTTCCATTTCCATAGACCATGGTTTTATGATCTACTATCAGATGACCCTTTGTTAAAACCAGACCTTCACTAAGTGGTAAATATACCATACATCCGTTTAAAAACAGTCGCGAGGAACAGTCTTCCATAACAATCAGTTTTGCCAACGATGAACCTGACGGCTTTTTATGTTTTAAAAGAGGATCATAGGTAAATCTTGTTCTGGTATCAATAAAAAATTCGGAATCGGTTTTTATCGTAAGCTCGTCTTGGCTGTTATATAGTACCCACAACCACGTAGTCGAACTGAATTTTTAATATCCAAAAATCCGTCACTAAAATTATAATTTCCTGCTAGGTTTACAACAGAGTTATTTAAAACTATTTTTTGCCCACTGGCCCCGGAAAATGAGATGCTACTCGTTCCGCCGGAATAATTTTTCAGACCTTTAATAATACAGTTTCTAAAAGTTAGGGTTGTTCCCGTCGGACCGGCAACAACTATTCTGCCCCCCGGAGCCCCATCTTGGAATATAACTTCATGATTATAACCATCAATCTCCGTATCCCCGGGAATCGTTATAACAGCTCCGGCAGGAATTATCAGATCTGATGTCAGTGGAACAACTGCGGCACGCGAAGGTACGGGCTTACTTGAGGACTTGTTTATCAAATCGGCCAAAGTTGTCTGAGTAACTGGTTTTAGTGAACCAAACAAGATGCAACACAGCAACAATAATCTTGCTTTAATCATAGAATTCCTAACAAGCTTTTAAAACAAACAGATAAAAATTGCAGGTGCAGCTTTTTATGCCACACCTGCAAAATATACAGGCTTTAATATACCTGGATCCCCGCTTTCGCGGAGATAACGTGTGGCAACACGTTAATTTATATTAAAGCACCCGGATAGTACTTCTATTCTTCCACCAGGAACAATATTAATATTGAGTTCTCCGGAAGGAGTTCCGTCGCCAAACTCAATACCCTGCGAGAGACTTACGGCTCCCGGATTATCAAGGTAGTTAACCTTGTCAATAATCAAGGTTCCGGTCGTTAGTCTTAATCCCGTTGTCGAGGATGCAAGGGTAGCACCGTTTAAGTAAAGCATGGAGGATACGTCATCCATGTATATCAAATCACGATTATTGGTTTCAGGTGCATAATTAAATGTAGTATCCATATCAACAAACATAATTGATTTATACAAAATACTACTTTGCTGTGATGTTTCATAACTAAACACCGCATCACCATTCAGGTCAAATCTTGTAAGTACGTCAAAATGGCCTTTTGTAAATGAGTAATCACTATCCAAAGACCAGGTAACATCACATAATGAAAGTGTCGTTGTGTTATCCGTGCAACGAATATTATTTCCCGCAACACCTGTAAGTTTAATATTTGATAAAATAAGTGATGAACCGGCACCTTGAACTACAATTGCACCTTCAGGACCGATATTCAATGTCTGCCCATTACCTTTCAATACACACTGGCCTCTAAATGTCCAAGTTATGTTCAGATCGACAGTGCAGTGTCCACCCAACTCTATCGTTGTAGAATCACCAAAAATCATTTCCGAATCTGTTCCAAGTTGTGTCATATCAGGCGAATAACTTGCAAACTCGACATTGGTGAAGTATACGCTTTCTCCGTCAGCAACAAACGTAACTGGCTCTCCGTTGGATGCAAAATATACCGTATTCTGATTTCCATTGAAAATAAGGCTTGCATCAAAAAATGCTCTCTGCCCCGGTGAGTAAACCCTAAGGCCATTTAAGTTCACAACTGAATTCGTATAGTGTATGTCGCCTCCACTACCTGGATCTGAAATGATGTGCCTTATAACACCATTATTTAGGTATGCTATGTGCGTCTCGTTTGGATCCTGGCTTGTTGTAGGTCTTATGTTATCATCATCATCAAATACCGTTGTATCATACCACAGCGTTACACCGTCAACCGTCATAGAAGCCTTATCATCAATCGTAAAATGTTTGTCTTTTGTTATTATGGTTGATGTGCTGTCGATATAAATACCTCCGTTACTGAAGGTGTAATCACTATCAAGCTCAACCGTACATGATGAAAGAACCAACTGACCGGTATCTCCACCGATGAATTGAATGTTACCTGTACCAAGACCTTTTATATTAAGATTTGCAATATAAAGTCTTGCGTTTGGTCTTATGAGCCAGCTGCCGCCTTTGGTAAGATCAAGAACATTACCACGTCCAAGAATATGGTTATCACCTAGAAATGTCCAAATCCCATACATTAATGCGCGGCTATTTAATGCAACGTCTGAATTAAGATACAAAGTTGACGTTACGGTTATATCTCTTCCACCTAGGTTAATAGCATTTCCACCACCTTCAATAAATCCTTCTCCCGCAAACTGGTAGTCTTCGCTGAAATCAAGGTCGCTAGACAATGTCGCAGTACCACCATTCAAATTAACGTCTGAATTTAGAGCCGCTTGAGCATTCATTGTTAAATTTGTGGAAGCATCCTGTAAAGTAAGACCGCTGGCAATATTTCCAACACCTTCAAAAGTACAGTTCCCGGAAACTACCATCGGATTATTTACCGTACCAGGCAAACTTTGACACGAGGAGTTGTCAACCACAACCGTGTCTGTTGCAGGAATGTAAGAACCTGTAAAAGCGTTTTGAGAACCAATGTTTTGAACGCTATCCCCTGAGAAAAATCCTCCTTCAACAAAGTTTACAGGCAAACCCTCAAGCACTGCATTTTCTTGAATTTGAACCTGTAACTGTTGAACGTTTAGATTTGAAGATTTGTTAACAACTTTTGAATTTTTTGCTTTAAGTTTACTTTTGACCTTTGCTGTAACTCTTTTCTTTTTTCCGGCGCGCACCTTGGAGCTCAAATCGATCGGCACCAAGACCCCTAAAAAAAGTATACCTATTAAAAGTTTTTTTATTTTCATCTACTTTCCTTAATCTTTTATTCCAGCGCTACGTTATTGTAAGTAAATATCCCTGATACGATATTAAAATTACAATTGGCGTCAAATACTGCCAAGCAGTCATTCGTTTGATCTACTCCGTCACCAAGCTCAACACCTTCGGAGATTGCAACAGCGCCAAAATTCTCCAGATAGGAGTCATTTTGTATCAGCAACTTACCACCCATAAGTCTCATTCCTGTGGTTGTTGAAGAGAGCGTTCCACCGTTTAAGGCAAGTACCGAGCGATCATCAACGAATTTAATTAAGTCACGGTTTGCAATTGGAGGGTCGTAGTGGAAAGTTGTATAGACTGTAAATGTGCCGTGCTCCCAGATAATACTTTCTTTGTTCGTGTTATAAACAAATGTTGCAGATCCGGTTAAATCAAGCCAATCCAAAACCTCAAAGTGACCCTTGGTCAAGGTAAAGCTGTCATCCAGATAAAGTTCTACACGTTGGAAAGTCATTGTACTGCTGTCATCCCAACCGCTTAACTGAGTTCCGGAAATTCCATATAAAATTATATCCTGAAACTTTATTGAAGAGTGCAACTCAATTGCACCACGATCATAGAAAATCAAAGCGTTATTCCCACCGTCAATAATGGTTTCGCCTTTAAATGTGAAGGTTGTGTTAATAGCTTCGGAATCAATGAGATCTATTCTTGTCTTATCATCAAAAAGGATTCTGGCCCCCTCACCTAGGCTTATGTAACTAAATCTAAAATTCTTAAGCTCAACATCTGTAAAATTCAACGTTTTACCCGGTTGAACTATAATTAATGGATTTTTAGAATCTGAAAACACAATAGCATTTGTACTGCCATTAAATGTTACATCATTGACAACCACGATCTCTTTTGTTGGAGCAGCCTCTATATCTTGTGATATTCTTACGGTATCACCCGGTATCTCAGGATTTAATACAAGCGGACCAACCTGTACTCCTCTTATTCGTCTAATCAGCCCGGCATTAATTAATGCGATTCTGGTGCTATACAAATCCTGATCGAGTGAAGGCTGAATGTTATTACTGTCAAGTACGGAGAGAGTTTCATAGTTGAGGGCAACACCGTCAACGGTCATGGAGCTTCCATAATCAAAGGTAAGCATGTGATGCTTTGTCACCACGGTTGTAGGACCCTCTACATATATACCACCATAAGTGAAGGTGTAGTCACTATTCATCTCGATTTCAACATTTGAAAGTCTTACCTGTCCTGCGGGATCATCAAATTCAAACTTACCGGTTCCAAATCCCTTTAATTTGATGTTGCTTATGTACAATGGTCCGGAACCATTTACACGAATAGTTCCACCAGATAAATCAAGAATATTACCATTTCCGGTCAAGCTACTCATTCCATTAAATGCCCAACGCCCTGCAAGTGTAACGGTTCCGGTCAACTCAACAGTTGGGAAATCTGACCATACCAAAGTTCCTGCAGGATCAGACCAGTACAAAGGCTTTGACCCGGTAGACACCTTGTGAGCATAACACCTTATCGTTCCGGAGGTTGTAATCTGAATATCATCAGCCAGTCTTAAATCGTTTGTTAAAAATATCGTACCGTTGTTTAACATGATACTTGTTGTCAATGCATTCTGGATACCTATGGTTAGGGTTGTGTTGTAATCCTGCATTTTAATTGCGTCTTGCTGCAAGAATATTGGCTGTCCTTCCAAGTCATTATCCTGACCATAGACAAGAATTTTACTGGTAAAAATTCCGGTATTGGATTTAAATGATTTGCCACCATCCAAAACTACCCCGTAAACCTCGTCAAAATCATATGCCGCCGTAAGCAGCAGATTTAGATCATCATCAATAAATGTACCATTCTCAAAATAGACAGGAAATCCCAAAATTTGCGATGCTTCATCTCTGCTTATTGTGCCTTTATTAACTTCAAAGTTAGGTCCAAAGTTATAAAATTTTGCGCTATCTGAAAACTCCAGTGTTGAATCTCCACTCCAAAAATTAACTCCGGCAAAACAATTCAATGAAATTGTGATTGCGGTAACTAGAACCGCTAATATTTTTTGTTTCACCATAATACCCTTATAAATTAGATTTAAAAAAATAGACAAGTCTTAAAGGGGCCTCTTTTAAGAAGCCCCTTTAAACTACTTTTTAGAAGCTATGACCAAGCAACACACCTATATCAAATGCTTTTGGCGCATTCATACCGGCAACGGAGTAAGTCATTGATGCTTTCAAACGAGTTCTTGGATCGAATTGATGGCTGAACTCCATACCTAAGCGATGCTCTACGGATTTTGTGTTATGCTCTAAGCATTCAATGTTATATTCACATTTGTTAACGCAACAGTCATCACCACCGCTTCTGTACTCATCTTTCATCTTAAAGCGAAGATCATAGTAGATATCAAGGAAGCCATGACGACAGAAGAACCTGTCAAACACGTTGCCAAGACGCATGTGGAACTCAGGACCCTTTTGGTATTTTACGGAGATTGGGCGATCTGCAAAGCCTGGGATTGAGGCGTCTACGCCTTGGAAGGATTCATCGTTGTACAAGACTCTATCACCCATAGCCATCAGATCATTACCAACAACAGTACCTGGTTCAGCATCAACAGGGGATTTTATGTTATGTGGAATGCGCTTATCAACATTACCTGTTGAGAAGAAGCTTGCCTGCAAGAAGAGATGTGGGTTTACATATCTGTTATAATTTACAAGCATGGAGACGTATGCTGCAAACTCCGCACAGTTTCCGTTTGTCCAGAGAGCCGGAGACCAGAGCTTGCAAATCGACTCGCCCTTGCCCGTAGGTAATACGACTTTTAAGCCTGCAACAATTTTCTTGATGTACTTTGTTGAGACCTCAACGTTACCAAACAGGGAGATATCACCAAAACCTGCAGCACTGCCACCTAACTCTTTTATGCCCTTGGCTTTTAGGATACGAGTTAGGATCTCTTGATAATCTAAGCTTGCATTTTCGCTTGCTGGGACATAAACAGCAGAAGTACAAAAATCCATATTAGCTTCTAGATGGTTTTTCGCATACAGAAATGGAATTTGAACACCAATGGTTACGTCATCTCTCAAGACATGGCGCGCAAAATCAAACTCTAAACCATATCTCTCAGATTTACCGTTAAAGGTTATGGCTTGATTTCCAAAAAAAGAAATAAAGTTGTCTATCTCGAAAGCATTTTCAAACTCAAATTCATTATCCCTAAGAACTACCTTATGCTCACCCAGCAACTTACTTGCAAGCAGAATATCCTTAAGATGAATAGTCTGATAGCCAAAATCAAGAGAGGTTATATCCTTACTTGCACCGTCTGAGTCGTATGCATCAGTTGCATACCAGTATGTTCCTGTAACATTAACCATAGCCTTCTCTTTGAAAAACCAGCTTGCAAACGGCCAAGCAGGGAGCATACAGATACCGGCATACTTACCGTCTTTATACTCTTTTTCCACTTCAGATTTTCTTATGGACTTCCAGTTGTTTTCCAGTTCCCATCTCTTGCGCCTTAACTCCTCACTTCTGTGCTTTTTTTCAATCTCTTCTTTTTCATCGCGAATACAAACAAGCCTCTTTTCCTCTGCCTTTTGCATCTTGGCCATCTTCTTCTGCTCTTTTTTGGCCAGTTTGTTATTCTCTTTCTCAAGCTTTTTCATCTCGCGTTCTTCAGCTCTGGCAGCCTTGTCTTTTTTCCCTGCTTTTCTAGCGGCTTTTTTCTCAGCACGCGCTTCTGCTTTTCGAGCCTTAGCTTGCTGTTTTTCAAGCTTTCTGATCTCTTTTTTACGCGCACACTCTTGCTTCTTGAGTTCTTTTTCCAATTGTTTTTGCTCTTTTGCAAGTGCTTTTTGTTCTTTTGATCCTGCAGAGCATTGAGCCACTGCTCCCATCAATATCAGTAAACCGATTCCCTTAAAAAATCTCTTCATACCAAAACTCCTTTTATTTTAAACTTCTACTTATTCGCAAGCATTGTCGCAATTTGTTCAAACGTAAGAGCAGTCTGTCCATAATAGTCATACTTAATCTTGGAATTCGATGGAACAAACTTACTTACAAAACTTCCGGCAGTTTTATAATTGGTAAACTTTATAAATCCATCACCACCAAGTGCCAATTCCGAACCGAGCCAATCAAGTTCATAACCATATCCGGTCTTTGGATCAACTCTATTTGGTGCCAACTTTAACACACCATTCTCTTTTATGTACAATGCACCATGACCGTCAAAAGAGATCTGTTTTATATGACCTCTCCTTAAAGCCGTATCACTACAATTCATTTCAAAGGAACCGTTCTTACCGATCGTCAGTACTCCACCATTCTCAAACTTAACATTTGAAGTTAGATACTCCATCGAGATTC
>CAZSLQ010000003.1:18748-31110 GCA_964607885.1 uncultured Pseudomonadota bacterium | reverse complement strand
TGCAAGACCGCTTATCTCAGATCTGTTATTCAACTCTATTTCACTTGTACCAAAAACCTCTAAATCAATATCATCTTTTTGATCATCACCGATAAATAGTGTTCCCGGAGACATTAGATTTATGTAGCCACCATCTTGAACACTTAATACACCAACGCCACTTATTCTGGCCTGTGCCTCAGGTTCAAGTGTAAGAATAGCACCATCGTGTATAATCAATTGTGCTCTTTTAATACTTACAACCTTGTCTTTACATACATTAACGACCTTCTCGCCATTAAGATTTACCGTCACACCATCGCTAAATTTAGCAATACCGGGACCTTCAAATCTTAATACACCGGAATACTCTATATCAATTGTATTATCTTTATCAAAGATAACGTATGGAGTTTCACTTCCGGTTTTAACAAATTTAATTGTGAGCTCAGCGCCTTCATCCAGTAAGAGATTGTTATTAATGTGTAGCGAACCGTGAACCTCTATTACATTACCAACACCAACCACATTAATCTGCTGATTTTCTGGATGTAATATAATGTCTTTATCTGCAAATGCCAATGTAGAATTATCCTTCAGGACAATGTTAAATACAGAATAAATTCCATTTTTCTCTGTCTCAACATTGAACATTCGAGATGAGGTGCTTACAAGAATATTACCTGCAGGAGGAAGATTTTGTTTAACGTTTACATCTTCATAAACAAGATCATATGGTAGAGGAGGCAATTGAACGGATCTCAGGGTTGCAAAATCTTCAGCCCCGTCATTTAAAATATCCTCGAAACCTTCAATCAATTTGATATGAGGTGCTGCTTTTCTATTATGCCTATATTTATCATCACGGAATTTATTTTTATTATCTTTTACGCCATCTTGCGTTTTATCTTGCTTGTTTTTTGTCTTGGAATTTTTAGACTCTTTGATGGCCTCAGATTTTGGCTCTATGCGTTTCTTTTCACGTTTCTCAGCCTTTGCTCCACCTGTTGTATACCCGATAGAAGGTCTTTGATACGTGGCTTGGCCATGTAACCTTCCAAATTCCGGACTTACTTGACCAATAAGCCTTATTCCACTAATCAAAATGTTAGAAGAGTACTGTTTTATTAAAGCCGTATCGGACGGAACAAGTTCTAATTCATGGAAGAATATCTGTCCACCGGCATCAATCAAGAACGAGTTGTTATTTAATAGCCCAAAAATTACATATGGATTTTCTATTATCAATCTGCAAACTTCCGCTGCATCACCTCCAAGTGATATACCGGGTCCACCGCTGAAATTAACCTTAGGGTGAATTGCACCTTCTCTTAAACCAAATGTAAGAACAAATCGGAGGTAAAGCTCATTAACGGCCTGGCCACCCCAAGATATAAGTCCGGAAAGTGTAAGATCATCGTCAAGCAAGGTTATACAATTCTCTGGGCCATCAACCAAAAAGTTAAGCCCATTACTGATATCAATATTAACTTCGCCCTCTCCTGCCAAGCGGACAAGGTTGGAAGGCCCGTACCTAATGTCACTTATCCCATTAATTTCTATATTTTCAAGAATCAGGGTACCGTTACCAAGATCAAGCGCCGGAATAGCCGGTTGATCATTTAAGAAGGTTATGACCTGTTGAATGTTTTCACCTATAAGAGTAAATTCAACACCATCCGAAACGACAAACGGTCCCGGTAAAGTAACATCTTCAATAAAGGTGAATGTCACATTCTCACCAATAATGATCTGTGCACCATCACCAATTAAGAAAGTATTGTTGTTTATATTCTGCAATGTAATGTTTTGAAGGAAAACAGTATTACCGGGTTGAACAACAAATTGAGGATTTGTTGAGAATGTAAACACCAGCGATTGTCCGCCACCGTCTATGGTAACATCGCCCGTAATGTTGACATACTGATTAGACTGCACTATATAAGTCTGATTCAGTGTGACATCGTAATAAACGTCACCACTGAAAATAGGTGGCACCGGAGCAACCGTAGATGAAACAGTTTCTTTAATGGTTCCGTCATTTAGCAAGGCTAGTGTTCCGCCTGCAATATTATTTGCCACGTTTGCAGCGTTATATCCGTTATCGTCATAAATTGCAAGAGGTGCGTCCAGAGAACCCGTATCCGGATAAACCTCTCTTGATAAAACTTCTAACCAGAGAACGTCTGCATTAACTGTAAGTTTTGCCGGAGCGTTTATAGTCCAGATAAAATTACGCAAAACAAAAGTTGAGGTAGCATTTACAAAAATCTTTCCGGTGTTCATTGAATAGTTTCCAACTAACCCCAGTCTTACATTTGATAAATGCAATTCACAACTAGAATCTGAAAATACTATTTTACCGGCAAAATCGCTAAGACCTTTTATTTCGATATCTTCAAGATAAAGCTTTGCTCCGGGTAATAAAACAATTTGACCGCTACTTGTCAGATCCAAGATCACCCCATTACCATTAATCCTGGATACACCACTAAATGCCCAAGTTCCCGATATCTGCGTGTTACCGGTCAGGTATACGCTGGTTGCGCCAAGAAATGTCAGCGCCTCGGACCAAGGAGTCGAGTAATAACCGCCAAGAGTAAATTGTCTGGCGTTAAGATCTACAAAACCCGGACCAATAATTTTTACATTATCAGCCAAAGCAAGATCATCAATACAGATCATCTTGCCACCGTTTAACAAGATATTTTTACTTAGTGCATTTTGGATTCCAACCGAAACCTCAGTTGATGCATTTGAAAAAACAACAGGATTTTCAAATAGAGGTTGCCCTGAGATTACATTTCCCGTTCCGCTTGCTTGAACCCCATAAACAACAGACCCGGGTTCAAATCTGAAAAGGCTGTCACCAACAAGATTTAAAATATTTGTAGCCGAAGGACTATAAACGCCCGTTGCAAAAATCTCAACATCTTCTTGCTCAAGAATTCCCTTATCAAAACTAAAGCTAGCACCCGATATGGTGGCACCGGTGTCTTGCGACAATGTTCCTTCCACAACCAAGTTTGATGAACCAACATTAAAACGTGCACCGGGTAAAACTTTAATCGTCGAATCCTGGCTACCCCAAGATACTTCTGAAAATACCGAGCTACTAAAAAAATTCAATATAATCAGTAGAAAGCCCGTAATCCTGAAACAATACACTCCCATTACCAACTCCTTTCAGTTAAATTTCACTCAAACAAAGTCTTATAAAATTTGATTCTAGTATCGTCATATTTCTTTGTAAAGATATAAAAAAAATTTTTAAATTTTCCACTAAATCAAATCTCTTATTAATTTTATACCCTCCGAAATTTTTTCAGCCGAGTTCTTAAACAAGGCCTGCTCAGCCGAATCCAATTCAATACCGAGTCGTTGACATACACCGCCTTTTCTAACAACGGTCGGAATACTCAGACAAACATCCTTAACACCATACAAATCATCTTCGATTAATGTTGAAACCGAAAAGACTCTTGATTGATCTTGTAAAATGGCTTTCACTATTTTTGAGACAACTAAGGCTATGGAGTAATAAGTTGCACCTTTGCGATCTATAATCTCGTATGCGGCATTTTTTGTTTGCTCATACACATCATTGATAAGAGCATCCGAATACTCAGGAAATTTTTTTAGAGAAACCCCGCCAATGGTAGCTTTACTTAACCATATAAATTCAGAATCTCCATGCTCCCCAATAACATGTGCGCTAACATCTTTTGGACTTATTTTTAAATATGATCCAAGAAGATATCTTAAACGTGCGGTGTCAAGCACAGTACCGGTACCAAATACACGACATGAAGGAAATCCTGAAATTTTGACGGTCAGATAGGTTAAGACATCCAGCGGATTTGTCACCACAAGAATTATACAATTTTTATTATATTTTACTATTTTAGGAACTATATCTTTGAAAACGACTGCATTCTTTTTTAACAGGTCCATCCGTGATTCGCCCGGCTTTTGAGCAAATCCTGCACAAATTACAACAATTGAAGCCCCTGTAACCAATTCAAAGGAGTCACCAGATGAAATTTGCGTAAGACGCGTAAATTGCATACAGTGCTTTAAATCAAGAGCCTCTCCCAAGGCCTTTTCTTTTTTTAAATCAATCAGAACAATTTCTGAAGCAACACCATCAAGCATCATAGCATATGCCGTGGTGCTTCCTACAAATCCTGCTCCAATAATCGCTACTTTAGCATTACACCACGCATCCGGACATTGATAAACAGGCATTTAAAATCCTTGATTTTCGAATTTTTCGCATCATCCAATTCTAAGGTGCTGATATGATAAAAAATATGAAAACCAAAGATCAAGAGTTAAGAAAAATAAATTTAAATTGCCAGCATATCCATTACAATTTTTCGAATCTGCTTATTGAAAGAGAGAGAAGAGTAATACGGAGTTTTCTCGATAAGTTGGTCTTTTTTACACAAACTCTGCTCAACTAATTTATTAAGATCTTTCATACGTTTAAAAACATGCCCGCTACCTAAAAGTTTTATCCATTCTATGGTCGCCTCTTCCCAAAAAAGACATTTAGTCGTCATATCAACAAGAATTGGCAATCGCATGTGCATAGCTTCATTGCAAACATTCGGACTTGGTTGTGTAATTAACAGATCTGAAACTGCCATAAGGTCTGCGATCTTCGGCGTAAATTTAATAATCGAAAACGTAACTGGCCCGGAACTCTTTATCTTGTTAAGCTTACCAATAATTTTTGTATTTCCACCTACGCAAACTAAGAGATGCACAGGCTTATCAAGCTTTACAAGCGTACGGACATATTCAACCATTTTATCCGACCCGGTACCTCCACGCATAAGCATTATAATATTTTTATCTTCGGGAATATTCCACTCCTTACGGATTGCAACGGTATCCTTTTGAGTAAAAAAATCCTTTCGAAGTGGTCTACCAACTTCATAAACACATGATTCCGGAATATGTCTTTTTGCAAGCTGTTTTTTTATACGGTCTGTTTTTATCTGTGTAGTTATTGCAAAATTTTTATTTTTACATCCCTTGAGATTTAAAAGCCAGGTATCCAGGTCAGCATCAAGCGTGATCAATAAAAATGGAATTTTATATCTCTCTGCAGCACAAGACGCCGGAGAATTAAGAAATGGTATCACAGATATTAAAATATCAGGCTTTTCTTGCTCTAACATTCGCAAAAAACGCTTCTGGAAAGTTTTGTGGGCAAGGTTAAAAAACATAGACGCAGGATACCGAACAATGAAGTTTACAGCCCTAGTCCAGCCACTTTGGAACATAGAACTATACCAGGCTTCTCCATCAAAAGCATTATGAAAATACTCATAAATGGGATACCTAAACTTAATTTGAAAATCGGGAAATATGTCTTCCAACACGTTACAGGCAGACATGTGTCCACTCCCACCCCTACTGGTGAGAATAACAATTTTGCCCTTTTTGTCGGCAATTTCCGTATTTGCAAAAAAGAACGGAATGCAAAAGCAGAATAACGCCAAAAGTTTTTTTTTCACCATGTCCCTAAGTTATTATCTTACCTGCCAAAGGAAAAGCTCTTATAATCTGCCCTGCAATTGTACGGATAAATTCATCTTTTGGCAATACCTGACTTTCAGAATAATTATGCACAATGAAATCATAATCTAACTTAATTTTTAAAAAATTATTCAGTTTATTCCCTGCCCTATAGTCAAATACATCGAATCTAACCGTTAACGCGTTCCAGTCGTACGGACTAAGTTGTCCCCCAGGCCCCTTCATTTTTACGGAATCAAAATCTTGCTCAGTAAAAATCCCAATACCGGTGTCTAAAGCTACACGTTGGTACATACGTCCGAAAGCCAACAGAATTTGAGAAAAATTTCGGCAATTAACCATATCCCCTACGGCTTTGGCCTGTCTATTTCTCTCTATAAGTCTTTGTGCCAAAATATTTAAGGGACAGTGGACAAATACGAAACATACTTTAATTCCGGCTAATTTACTCTTAAAAAGATCTATCCATTGCTGTTCATCTAAGACAGTATCACATATAACAAGATTACCCCGTTCCAATTCAGTTTTAATTTTCCGAATTGTTGCAACGTGTAACCTGTCACGACAATCTAAATCCTCTGATCTTCTCATTTTTATTTTATCAACAGATACAATCGATATACCATCAGAACCAAATAAATCAATACATGCTTTGGCAATCGCGCTTTTTCCGGAACAAGATATCCCATTGATAACAATGACCCCCATTCCCCGACATTGATAAAAACTCATCATCCCAATAAAAACATAAAAAATACCCGCTTTAATTCTTTGCATAAAAAATCCTAATGTCTCATCCAGTCTTTTGCTAACTCAATTCCAACTACTTTTATTAAAGATAAAAAGATAATAATCCCCCACTCAACAAAACCGATATTGGTAACATGAAAAAGGCTTTTTAAAGAAGGAATGTATAAAACACAAAGTTGAACACAGAATCCCGCAATAACGGACCAAACAAGCCACATATTATTAAACAGATCGGTTTTAAATATCGACTTTCTAAAACTTTTTACGGCAAAAACGTATAAGAGCGAGTCATAAGCCAGCGCCGTAAAAAGTATTGTCCTGATGTGCTCTATCGGTATATTCATTTTTAGTAAAATAATATACATGGCAAATAAACCAAAATCCGTAACAAGCCCAATTAGGAAAATCAAAAATTTCATATCAAAGTTAAGTATCGGCTCATCTTTTGCCCTAGGAGCTCTTTTCATAATATCCGGATCACTTGGTTCCATAATCAATCCAAGATGGGTAAATCCGTGTTCTATAAGATTTATCCAGAAAATTTGTGTGGCAAGTAATGGAAGAGGTAAGCCAAACAAAATTGAACCCGCTATGATTACAACCTCACTAAAGCTATGTGATACCAGAAAAACCAGCACCTTTCTTATATTATCAAAAATGGTTCGGCCTTCACGAACGGCGGCATCTATTGATGAAAGATTGTTATCCAATAAGACCATATCCGCTATCTCATGAGCAACATCAGAACCCGAACCCAATACAACACCAATATCTGCAGACTTAAGGGCAGGTGCATCATTAAAACCATCTCCCACCATTGCAACAGATTTTCCAACGGCTTTGAACACCTCAACAATCCTAATCTTATGTCGAGGTTCAACCCTGGCAAAAATTGAGATCTCTTCTATTTTTTTACTTAAATCTTTATCCGAGATTCTATCGAGTTGCTCTCCGGTCATGACATTTTTTTCTTCCGAAAAAAGACCGGCCTCATTAGCGATACTCATCGCGGTATCTTTATGATCACCCGTTACGACAACAAGTTTTATACCCGCGCCCAAAAGTTCTTTAACCGTTCGTTTGGCATATGGTCTTAAAGGATCCTTTATTCCGATCAAACCATAAAATTCGAGTTCATTTATCTGCTCAGGAATAAAATTTTGTGTTGTACAACCTACCGCAACGGCAATCACACGTAAACCCTGGTTAACCATATAATCTGAAATCCCCTTAAATTTTTCAAGCTCTAAATTTTGTCTACAAAATCCAAAAATTTTTTCGGGGGCACCTTTTACAATTAGTTTGTTATCCTGCTCAAATTTATTTAACGTAATCATAAACTTTGAGTCCGGTGAAAATGGAACCTCGGCCAAACGCTTAAACTGTCTCCTGCATGAACTGGTATCAATATTTAAATACTGAGCCAAATTTAAAATTGCAATATCTGTCTGATTACCTTTAAAATGCAAATCTTCTTGTATCTGAGCATCATTATTCAAAACGGTTAAATTGATCAATTTGTTTAGTGACTCGGAATCAATTTGCTTAGAGTAATCAATTTTAAAAATTTCGCCGGAATTAACCACAACATCTGTTACAAGCATCCTTCCCTCAGTCAGGGTTCCTGTCTTATCCGTACAAATAACGGAAACGCTTCCTAAGGTTTCAGCCGCAACAAGATGTCGAACCAGTGCATTTCGTCTAAGCATCCTTTGCATCCCGACAGCAAGAATGGCTGTAACGGTTACAAATAATCCTTCAGGCACTGAGGCTACCGCAAGCGCGATCGCTATCGTCACAATTTTATGCAACTCAATACCACGTAAAAAACCGATCCCCAAAACACCGGTAGAGATTCCAACCATCAATACGCCAAGAATCCATGAAAGCCTTAAAATCTGGTCCTGTAACGGCGTTGTACTCTCTTCCGTCTTTGTAACCAAATCCGCAATCTGTCCAAGATATGATTGTAATCCGGTTGAAACTACAACACCCTCTGCCTTTCCACCCAAAACAAATGTTCCGGCAAATGCCATATTCTTCTGTTCTGCAATAATTTTTTTGCCTATTACAACATCAGAATTTTTATCAACAGGCTTGGACTCACCTGTTAAGATTGATTCATCTAGTTTTAAATCAATCGATTTTGTAATACGAATATCGGCGGGAATTTTGTCTCCGGCTGTAAGCAACACAATATCACCCGGAACAACTATTTTTGAGTTAATTGTAAAAATCTTCCCATCACGTCTCACATTACAAAACTGCGTCTCAAAAGACTTGAGAGAAAAAACGGCACGCTCGGCCTTATACTCCTGTATGAAACTTACTATGACATTTATGAGCGCGGCCATAGTAATTACAATAAAATCTTTTATCTCTCCAAGTGCTAAGCTTGCAACCATGGCACCAATCAAAATTATTATTAACGGGTTTAAAAATTGACGTATAAATAACAACAAAAAACCCGCTGGCTTTTCATGGGGAATCTCATTGTAACCGAAAATATTCAAACGCTGGAGTGCATCCTTACTTGATATACCCACCTGAATATTGGTCTTAAAATGTTGAAGGACCACATCAATAGTCATTTGATAAAAATTCATAACCTTCCCAAATCTCTGGATGTCACAAATCTCAATAAAAAAATAGGACACTTGGTTAGCAGTATCCTAATTTTTTTATAATTTTTCAACAAATAAGATTTTCAATTGAAATTTATTTGTTTAGAACTGCAAATTAACATTTACCATTTTTCAATCCAGTGGACAATCGCGAAGCGAGAGCAAACTGACCACACCCACCATGAATATCAACTCCATGGCTGCGCCGTACGGTAACCATAAACGATTTTGAATGCAGGTATGTGGCAAAGGCGTCTATATCAGACTCTGAAGAAGGCTTGGCTTCAAGATTCTCAATAGGGTTAAATGGAATTAAGTTAAATTTTACTTTAACAGAACTTAGTAATCTTACAAGTTGTCTGGCATGCTCAATCCGGTCATTAATCCCTGCAAGCATTATATACTCAATCATTATATAATCACGTTTGGTCAAATTTATTTTTTTTAATTCTGAAATGAGATCTGAAAGAGGGAATTTTTTATTTACCGGCATGTATTCAGACCTCAACTCATCATTTGGAAAGTGTAAAGAAACGGCCAGCTTTACGCCATATTTGTTTATAAAACCGGCAATACCGGGACCAACCCCGGCAGTTGAAACAGTAATTTTTGATCTTGAAAGGCCAAAGAATTTTCTATCGAGCATATTTTCAACTGCACGACTAACAGCATCTAAGTTTAAAAATGGCTCGCCCATACCCATAAATACAACATTCGAGATTCTATCTGCCAATCTGTTTTCTTGAGCATACTTTTCAAGTATCAAAACCTGACTAATAATTTCGCTTGCCCTTAATTTTCTAATAAAACCAATTTCCGAACCTGTTGCACAAAATTTGCACCTCAATGGACATCCAACCATACACGAGACACAAACTGTTGCACGTTCGGGAGCAAACATCAAAATCGACTCTATCAACTTCCCGTCTTCAGCCTTAAGCAAAAACTTATACGACCCATCAATTTTAGATATGGAAACATCTTGAATTTCAGGAACATAAAATGCCACTTTTTCTGATAATTTTTTTTGCATCTCCTTAGAAAAGCTTGTCATCCGGGCAAAATCAAAAACATGCTTCTTAAAAATCCAATCACATAATTGAGTAGCACGAAACTTTTCAAAGCCAAGATCACTTAACAATTTTTTTATCTCTTCAAAAGATAGATCTAATATATTCAACATAAAACACTCATCTTTTGTATTTTATTTTCAACTTTACAATTAATTCAAAAATGTTACCGTGTACATACTTTAATGTGAGGTTATATTATTAATTCTAATTTTCAAGGAGTTTTTTATGAGTCTTTCTAAATCATTTGCAAAATTAACTTTAACAGTTTCTCTTATTTTTGCATCTTGTTTTGCTATGGAAACTGAAGCGGTTACTATAGAAAACAAAATGGGTTAATGTTCGTGATTTACTTCCCGTAATAGAAAGCATTAAAGATTTAAAATTGGAAGATTTAAGAAAAATGAACGTCATCGTTAGATCGGTAGATGGAAGAGAGCTTAATGTTCTAACAAATTTAGTGGAAATACTAAGAAAGCCAGAATCAATAAAACACCTGAAAACTCTTGTCGGACAATAATTCGAGAATTAATTTTCTATATAGGGCCACCCAAATTTGGGTGGCCCTATTAATTTGTTGACACACCTAAAGACAATTATTTAGCTTAAATTAAAATTAAGGAATAAAGGTAATTTCTATGAAACTAAATAAATATTTTTTAGGTTTTTTATTACCATTTTTTCTGACCGTCAACTCAATGCAACAATTAAAAGATTCTTTGTCAGAGCTTAAAGGTAAATTGGGCGATTTGCATTCAAAACTGACAGATTTAAATTCCAAATTACAACCCCCTCCACAACCAGAAGCAATAAAAAATTTTAATGATATTAATGGAATAACCTGTAATTGTGAATTTTGGAAAGTTACAACACTTAGAAAATGGGTAGCAATAAATTGCCAAGGGAAAAAAATTGGAACCAATGCTTCATTTAATGTAATCAAACGCTCCAAAGACTATCCTAGAGATCCAAAAGATTCTGAAGTTGAAAGTTACACTGAAAATTCTGTTGATGATGCAATCAGTGCAGCTCAAAATGGAACAGTTTTTCAATTAGCCGCAAATGATAGTATTGCTTACACATGGGCTAATGGAGGATCTCATGCCGGATATCTGGTAACAAACACAGAATTTGGGAATGCAATCCGTGAGCATGTTGTTTATCGAAATCTTATAGAACTTGATACTCTTTTTGCTTATAATTCAGCTCCAACATGTTCAAATTATCGAGCAGGTTATGGTATTGCAAACGGAACCGTATGTCTTAATACTTTTGAAAATGCAGATAATCTAGACAATATTCACATTGCCATATTTAGTAATCTTGCTACTGCCAAAGATAAAGCTAAGAGTATAAATGTGGTATTAACCGCAGCGTATCCAGGTGGGAGAAAAGGTGCTATTGCAAAATATGGACAATCAAAAGGGCTGCAAATAGCTCTAAACTGTTTAAAAGCTGGATACGATGGAATTCTGCTTTCTGCTATAAAATTAGGAAAACCCAATGTTGTTTTAACATTTATTGGAGGACATGCATTTGGAGGCACGCCGGGTGATGCTATAACTGCTATTGAAAATGCAACAAGAGAGTTCGTTACTCAATATAATTTGAATGTTACAGTGTATTTAGATGACGCATTTCTTGGAAACACTGTTGAAGAACAACAACAATCTGATGCCAGACTCAAAGCTCTTGCAAGAGAGATAGAAGGAAAACAACGCAAACAGATTAATTTTGACGGGAACAATTATGGAGTAAGTGAGTATTGGAATGTTATAGAACTTGAGAAATACATAAATGATAATAATTTTATACCATTCCCGAGAAAAGCAGCATTCAATTTATTTAAGCGAGGGGAATTAGGTGATGAACAGACAGCATACAACAAATTAGTAGGCGATCCAAACTATAATAGAGCTGTATTCCAGGTAGCTGCAAATGATAATGTATCCGGCATGTGGAATTGGGGAGGTTATCAAGCTGGATACTTTATAGACTCTACAACTTTGGGAAATATTACGCGTACAAAAGCAGATACTTTTATGGATTCATTCTTTTCTGGAAGTCCTTTATCAAACGGACATGTCACCCTATGCACCACCGGAGACAAACCTCTCGATATAAATAAAATCTACATTAATGTTCATTCAGATCTAGAGGTTAAAAACAATCTTTTACAAGACAAATCAAAAAAACAGATCATTCATGCTTCAATAACGGCAGGGTATTCTGGAGGAAGAGAGAGAGCCAAAACAGTATTCCCTGAAGAACCTAAAAAAGCTGAAGCTTTAGTTCTAAATTGCTTACAAGCTGGATACGAAGGAACTTTGCTTGCTGCTATCCTATTAAGAACCCCTAACGTTGTTTTAACGTTTTTAGGCTGTCATTT
>CAZSLQ010000003.1:7112-18738 GCA_964607885.1 uncultured Pseudomonadota bacterium | reverse complement strand
AAAGGCTGTAGAAAAATATAAAAAATACAACTTAAACGTTACTGTTTATATGGATGACTCTGGAGAAGATGTTTATACAACAGATGCAGGATATGCTGATAATCTATTCCTAAACCTTAGAAGAAAGATCAATGGAAATGATTCGAACATAGAACCACAACCACCTGCAGAATAAAGGTTTTTCTATGAAAATTCACCGTAAAACCCAACGGATATCCAAACACCTTATCCAGATGACGTTTTTGGCCAAAATTACTTTGCCTTTAAATTAAACGACCTCACAAAAGAAATAAACACTTGCTTTGCCCAAATCATTGACTTTGGCAAGGCAAATTTATTATATTTAAATCGATAAAAATATATTTTTTGGGGAAAGGGAACTCTCATGAGATTATTAAAATTTATATCGCTTACAATTTTTTTATTTTCGTCAAACATCTCTTGTTATTTCGATTCAGATAATCCACCTAATCCACTTGATGCCAAATCTGTCTCTATGGAGATAATTAATAAAACTAATGAAAATATTAAAGTAAGTTTTTTTCTGGACGGGAAAAAACAGTTTCACGGTGTAGTTGTGCCATCCGGCAATTCTAATGTTTTTGAAATCGAAGGAAGATATAATAAAAAAAGGGCCTATTTCAGATTTCGCAAAGCCGAGGTTAAAGGTGGAGATGTAAGATTCTTCTACAAAAAAATAGCTAAAGCAAGAGGAATAAAACTAGAGACTATTTACCTACTTCAAAATAACAGTAAGTTTGTTGTAAGCGCCACAGAAAAGTATAACCCGGCTACAGTAATTATGGAAGCCAACATGTCGGATTTGTAGGCCTGTTTAATGCTTTGCGCAACATCTTTATCAAAACAAACGGCGATTGCACAATCACCGCCACCCGCTCCTGTAATTTTGGATGCAGCACCCAGAGACTTAGCCTTTTTTATAAGCTGACTTAGCTCTTTGGTCTCAAGTTCAATCCCCGACTCAAAACCCAACTTAATAAGCAGGTCTCGATTTTGATTCAGCAAATCAATTATCTTAACCTGATCACACGAATTAATCGCTTGGATTAAAGCAAGCACGACAGAATTTATCTGACCAATAATTTTTTGATAGCACGCAAAATTCTCTTGCTTAAACTTTTGCATCTTCTCGATCATCTGCATGGTAGATGCACTTTTTCCCGCAAAACCTATCAGTACATGCATATTTTTTGGCAGATTAATCTCTTTAATCTCAAGCATAGGCCAGTTTAGCAAGATAAAATCGCTTAATCTTTTTGTGCTATTGTCATTTAACCAAGTTTGATCAAAACACCTATAAATTATCGGTTTTTGATAGGTACAGAGGGCAATATCAAAGCCACTACCAAGTTTGCCTGAAGCCCGGAAATGCGATAAGAATGCAAGCTTGAAGAGACAAATTGGTTCAACTTCAAACCTGTGAAACTTTAAAATAGCCATACAAACAGCAACCGTCACAGCGGCGCTGCTACCAAGGCCAGGTTTTGAACCATTAACCCCTGAAATCTCTGAATAAATTGTTATTTCAAATGGCTTTATCCAAATCCCCTGCTCAGTTAAAAATTGCAGACAATTTTTGACTGCATAACAACAGAACTTAGATTCCGAATCAAAGATTATTTCTGGTGATTCTTTTATCTGCACAGTAACAAACTTGTTAACGGGCAATACGATACAGACATTGCCAGGTTCAAGAATACTCCATTCTCCCGCAAGCATAATTTTACCGGGAACCTTGACCTCAATCACCGGCAACCCTACTTACTATAATTTGCAAAGAATCGTCAATTTTTTTAATCTCAGATAAAATTTGATCCTGATATTTCTCAAGAGTCAAAATTTTAACATTCGGACCCGCATCGATTGTAAAATAACATTGAATTCCGGAATTTTTCATATTATTGACAAGATCAATAATTTTCGTGGTTTTCTCAGTCCAGTAATTTATTGCAGGGCTTGAAGTTCGCATAGTCTCATGCATCTCAATGCAATCAACCTGAGAAAGCTCTCCAAGCGTTTGCAAATCTTTATTCGCAATAGCCTGAATCATTGGCTTTACTCTTCGCTCAGAATTTTTTACCCACTCATTGTAAGTTTTGCAAGTTTTAACAGTAATCTGCATGGCCTGTGTCGAGCTAATATATTTTTTGCTTTGCTGAACAACCACAACAATAACCCTAAACTCCGGCCAATGTTGAGCCGTAAAAAGTTGCTCAGCAAAAGAATCAGAACCATCAAGCAAGGTCCCTTTATGCCACAGCACAAAACCGCCAAAAACAGATCTTGATGCCGAACCGGAACCTCGTCGTGCCAAAATTGAAAGATCTTTACGGCTAAGGCTTAAGTTTCTACAATTTATAGATCCTGAATCAAATTCAGGATGACAAAAAGAGCACAGCTCGCTTAATCCTCTTGCAAGAGCCGCAATTCCGCTTGAACTGCTTGATAGACCCGCAGCAGTTGGGAAATTATTATCTGAGTCAATTTGAAAAAACCTGTTTATATTAAACTTCTTGCGAAAGATATGTAAAAAACGCAGTATTTTTACTTGCGATTCACCTTGAGCCTCCTGCCCGTTTATAAAAATCCGGTCCGAATCACTAAACTTAATTTTTGTAGCCGTTTTCAAAGCATCTAGGCTTACAGATAAACTGCTTTTTGTGGGCAGCATTAAAAATTCGTCTCTTTTGCCCCAATACTTAATCAAGGCAATATTTGCATGTGCATTAACTACGATTTCTTCCATCACATCCACGTATGTTTAAATAATCAAAAATAACTGATGCGGCCTCTTCCGGTGTGTGCATATTTGTGTTTACAGTAATATTATACTTAAAACGCGGATAAATATAGTACTCTATATCTTCAGGAAACGTTTTAAAAGCAGCATTGCGTGTCTCTGAAAAAAGGCACATTCGTTTTTTCTTATATTTAACCTGAGAGTATTTCTCTATCACTTTATGAACATTATAACCATTTAGTTGCTCCAAAAATCCATCTCCATGATAAAAAGGAGAAACATCAAAGCAGCACATATAGTTAATCACGGCCCAATCAAGCTCTCTATGCATCTTTTTATTTTTAGACGAGTTACGTTTCTTCACCCTTGAAACCAGATCATCCCATGGGCAATACGCCAGAACATATGCAACGTCTGCCCCATCGAGCTCAGAAAGACTTTTTATGCAGTCCACTCCATCCCAAATATGCAATGGAGACTCAATAACAACATTTTGACCCTGCATTGCAACCATTTTAGCTTCCCTGTACATTCTTGATGTAGGCTCAACTGCAAGCCCCTGCTTTAAATCATTGTAAAATTTTAATTGAAGCGCATACCTCTTTTTATCACTTAAAAAGCTGACTGTTGTGAAAAAATTGCGCATTAAAAATTTATTAACAAAAAAAGCTGCAAGCCCTCCATAATGCTTTCTAACAAATTTTTTAAGCACTATCGGCATAACGTACTCATCAAAAGCAAATGATCTGGCATTAAGTCGTTGTGCTATAATTTTTGCCATTGAAGATTTTCCGGAAGAACATGAGCCTGTTATAAAAATAATTTTGCCGGGTGATGGTAAATCCAGATGATTTTTGTTTTTAGATGGATGCAAAGCACCCAAAAACGCTAACGAAACGACAATACCCCTTATAACTTTTTTCTTCATTTTATCCCCCCCCTGATAATAAGATTAGAAAAGATTACACAAGAGAGTCAAGAAGAGACAAAATCTATTGATACTGTCATTTTTTGAATCAAATATTTGCTTTGAAGACTAAAAGAGATAGACTGATATAAATATAAAACTTAAAATACAGGAATTCTATGAAACATTCGTTTAAATCGGGGTTGGGTTTTGGTATTACATCCGGGGTAATAACGACGCTTGGGTTGCTTGTCGGATTACATGCAGGAACTCAATCAAAATTAGCCGTCATTGGAGGAATTCTAACAATAGCCATTGCGGATGCACTTTCTGATGCGCTGGGTGTCCATGTTTCAAAAGAGTTTGAAAGCCGTCTGTCCATTATTGAGATATGGGAGGCAACCCTGGTAACTCTAGCTTCAAAATTCTTTGTAGCCCTAAGTTTTATAATACCAGCAATTTTTTTAGATCTCCACGAAGCCATTTTTGTAAGTATATGTTGGGGTCTGCTACTTCTTGGTTTTTTTAGCTACATAATTGCAAAAGAGCGCAAGGCTCCGCCGATTAGAGTGATAAGCGAACATATTTTTATTGCCATTATTGTAATACTTACAGTCCAACTTTCGGGGAACATTATAAGAAACATTTTTGTTTAACTCACAAAAATAGAATTAAAATCCATGTTAGCAACGCTGTAAAAAACACTGAGTCAAAGCGATCAAGAAATCCGCCATGCCCGGGCAAAACATTCCCAACATCCTTAAGTCCTCTACGACGTTTAAGAATAGAAATCAACATACCGCCAAGAAACGCCACGATTGTAAAAATCAGGGAAACTAGAAGCACATAAAAAAAAGACATAAGCGTAAATGGCCGGAAATACCACAAGACAGGCTCAATTTTAATCTTAGGTAAAATAATAAAATTTAAAATGGTTACCCCCAAGAAACTACCGCCCAAACCTTCCCAAGACTTACCCGGACTAATCGCAGGGTAAATCTTGTGAATCCCCCAGGCTTTTCCAAAAAAGTATCCAAAAGTATCCGCCGTCCAGGCAACTAAAAATGGATATAATGGAACAAAAATATCCAATTCATGGAACCTGTAATTTAAGTAAAACAAAGAGAATACCGGCAAAATTGGATAAAGTAAGCTAATAAGCCATGTAAATGGAGATTCAAAACTAACAAGTTTTGGCCATTCAGAAAAAAGAATTAAAATCAAAATCATGGATAACAGCAAGGTAAACATTGCAACCGAATGAAAGTATGCCCCGAAAAAACAAAAAGCAAAAATTATCGACGTAAACAGTCTTTTAAAAAATTCAGCGCTTAGAATAAAGTTCATTTTTTATAAACCACCTTTCTCAAACAAAGTCCGCAGGCTTCGGCTTTCAACAATGTTTGCTTTGGATCCGGATTATTTAACAAATCTTTTAAGTAGTTTAACGATAAATCCTTACGACGTGCAACATCTAAAGCATATCCAACCATTCGACGAATTTGAAAGCGTAAGAAACCCGGACCGACAACTGTAACTCTAAGCATACCAAATCTGTTGAACCGCTCCAATTTTATCAAATCGATTCTTCGTACCGTATCTTTGCCCTCCTCATCAACTTTGCAGAAAGAGCCAAAATCATGTTCACCCAAATATAAGTTCAAGGCCTGCTCAAATTTGGAAAAATCAACCTCTGGGATGAACCTGTAATGCCAGCCATAACGAGCCCAAAATGGCAACGGACGCTGTAAGAAAAGATGATAATGATAAATCTTTTGCTCTACATGAAAACAGGCATGAAAATTATCCGGGACCACTTGCAAATCACGGATCATAATACTTTTAGGTAAAAGATTATTCCAGGCCAATCTAACAGTTGTAAGATCCGGACATTTTAGATCGGCTTTGAACATGGCAACTTGGTGCAAAGCATGGACCCCGGCATCTGTTCTTGAAGCGCCAATTCTTGACCAAACACTTTTTTATATACCTGCTCTAAAGTGGAAGAGACTGAAACGGCATGTGGTTGTTTTTGCCACCCGGAAAAATCGGTTCCATCATACGCCACAATAATTTTTAATTTCTGCATATTTCCCCTAAGTCCCATCTTAGCCGGACCTAAACATAGTAGCCTTTACTAAGTTGAAGGCGAAGACGGTTCAAAATAAAGTACCCCCATCCAGGCGAACGCCTTGGACAGGGGAAATGGAGGTTATCTAGATTTATTTTAACCACATCATACAATACATACATAAAAAAATCAAACAAATTGTTCCAAATTTTTTATGAGTCATATTTTATATAAAAAATATTTCAGTTAATGTATTTTTAAAAACAAAAGTAAATTATATTTACAGTTTTCTACTAAAAACTTAATTGCTTGTAAAAAACCAATTGCTACAAATATACTCTTACCTGGTCTAAGGACGGTGTTTTTATTTAGGAGTAAAAATGAAACAAATATTATGTGCATTAATGATTATTAATGTAATAATTTCAACTTCTTTAAGCGCCAAAATTACAGATATCCGTAACTTAACCGGTTGGCACAAGTGTTTTGCACAAAATAGTTCGTTCTTGTCGCCCCTTAATGGTTTTGTTTGGCTTGAAACGCAGTTGACCGAAAAATACGCACGCTTTGGTGACATTAAGGTTGAATGGGGAACGGGCAGGCAAGGACAAAGAGACATCCCAGTTATAAAAAAAATCACAGAGGGGGATGCAACATTAAGACTTCCTCACGATTTTTTTCATATTCTAGGGCAAGAGTTTAATCCGATTCAGCATTCTGAAGACAGAGAAAAAGTAAGTCCTGCAGATTATTTTAATGCCAAGTCTATTGGTAAAATTATATCTTTCATGTACATCAAATGTCTGCAAAGTCACCAGGAGCGTGTCACTGAAGAAGAAATACAGCTTTGTGAAGGGCTACACAAGGATTTTGAACAAATTCAACAAAAAATTCAGAAACTAGAATTAACATCTCAAGAAGACGAAAAAAAACTTAGTAAATTACAAGATTTTAAAACAAAGTCATTGGGCCTGGGTGTTCCAGATCTGGCCTATAGAATAGAAAAACTTGAAACAATAAATCTTAATAATCCAATTCTTAAGGAAAACAAAGAGTTAAAACAAATTGTCGAATCAATCAGAGAAAATTTAAAAAGAAGAGAAAACAATAGCAGACTGGAGCATCTGAAAAAATATGGAACATTAAAATTATCTTCAGAGCTTGCTAATATTATTGAACATGAAATTCCATCAGGAGATCAAGCGCATTTAAAAAAAGCAAGACAGAATGCAAAGGGAGTTGCACAAAATATAATCATATCCCTAAAAGAATGCGCCGACCTAAAGTCTGTAGATTCGGGAGAACAGAAGTACCCCAATTTCACAACTTTTTTTATACTATTATCGTTCCTTTATGCAAAAGCTGGACACACAGATGAATTTAAAGAGTATTGCCACCAATTACCACATGAAGTTTTAAGGGAAAATTGGGAGGATATAATTCGTTCCCAGCCAGCAGAAAAAGATATTCCCATAGGGATTATTGATACGACATCAAAAATTGATGAATTTTTAGCCAAAGCAGAAAATGCAAAAGGGATCTCATTTATAAAAGATAATTATGAAGAGATATGTATTAATGAAATTTTTTATAAAAATCCTTTACCTCAATTTTTTGACGAACTTAGCCGAACCGTGGTAGCAGATACTCTATATGTAGCTTGTAGCGAAATGACCGCACTTAATCTTGTACAATTTTTACTCACAAAAATTGGAATCTACAACAAAATGAATAATTCTTTTAACGCACAAGGAGTATTTGACACCATAAAACGAATGTTAACTGATAAATCAATAGCCTTTGATGAGCAAAAGGTGCGGCAAGGCACGGGAAGACTTGCATCTTTTCTAGAAATATTAAATCAGGGTATCAGAACACAAAACAAGAGTAAGACTGTAGATGCGTTTTGTGAGTTGATTTCAAATGTTCCCGGAGTTGTGTATCTTCAACATTTTAATCAAAAGAACAAAGAGTATCAAAAAGATGTTTTGAAGCCATTTGTTCATGCATTAAACGATTCAACAAAACCAGCATTTGCCCAGAACGTAGATGATTCATTTTACCTTTTTGAACTTTCTGGATATCCAGAAAATTTTTTAGTACTCATCAATTACTTATTTGGATTAGAACTCAAAAATTTGGGGGAGCTTACTAATTTTTTTGATATCAGGTTAGACATCAACTTGCAAGATTTAACAAATGAAGCAATTTATGAAAACATGAAACAAAAACGTCCTCCAAAAAAATTTGATATTTTAGCTAGTATAAATATGGTACCATTAAAATTAACAATGCAGGTTTCAACAAGGCATTCTTCGTTGAGCAACCCAATTGCTTATGACAAGAAAAACATCCCTCAGTATTTTTTTAGATACTTGTATGAAAATTTTGCTCGAGATTATATTTTTCCCAATATTCTAGCCTTGTATACAACATATTTTATTGCAGACTCATTTGAGTACAGATATAACTCTTTTAAATACATGAAGATACCCCCATTCTATATAAAACATTTTTGTTTTACCCAAAATTTATTTGATGAAACAACAAGAATTGACATGGTTGGATCTCTATGGGAAAAGACTCTGGAAAGCCCACTTTTGAAAAAATACCTGTCTCACGTTTTAGATGCAGAAATGGCACAAAATCGTGAGCAAATAGCGAGCAAATTGTTAACTAAATTTTGTCGAAATATCCAAGAAACAAAAAGCCCACTTATACAACATAAAGATTTGTTAAACAAATTTTTACTTCTTTGTTCTCAAATCAAGTCTGCAGAAGAGATGGGATCTCTGTTACCTGACCTAATAAAACTTTTAAATTATTTAGACTTAGGAGAATTAGAGGAACAAAAAAATGTAGTTCTTAGAACTACAGATGTCTTTATAGGCCAGGCTCAAGAAAATATTTTCACGAGCTTTCAATATCTGGTTGACTCTCTTATTCAAATAAAAAATGAATACACTAAATCAAAATTGGTCTCTGAGGTCTTGAAAGCGTTCATAGTCAATATTGATAAAATTCAAAAAGATGAGGATGAGTTTATACCAAAAAAATTCGATTTTTACATGAGCGCATTAATACTTGCATTAAGCATCGATCCTGATATTCCCGATGAATTAGATAAAATAAAAGATGGATTTATACAACTATTAAAAACAAAAAATGTTAACAACTTAGCCAATGTATTTAATGAAATGTTAGGTAAACTGGGGCGATTGCAAGATTACAAATTAATAGATTCATCACAAAAAAATTTTACCTTAGAATTTTTCATAGAAGAGATTTTTAGACACATACTGACTGTAGAGTATATAAAGCAATCTGGTAATACTGATTTGGTAAACGCCACAATAGATTTTTATAAAAAAGTTATGCCTTTTATAACAAAGCATTTTAATAAAGAGAATCAAGATAGAACCAGATACTTCATGTCTACAATGACAGAGGAGGCAAGGAGCCGTTTTGGAAATGATTTCGTCGATAAACTAGAAAAAGATTTAGCTTCTGAAATCAGGCTTCTAGATTAAAACTTATACCGAAAAACGTCCTGATATACGTTTTGATAGCCAGCCATAACTACGTTGATATTAAAATTTGATTTTACAAGCTCTTTATTAGACTGACCAATAATTTTGGCGTATTTTTGATCTTGGTAAAGCCTATTAATTGCAAGGGCATATGTATCAATGTCTCCCGGTAAAACCAAAAATCCATTTATTCCATGCTTAATAACATCATGGTTTAAATCAGGATGCGTTGATATTACCGGTAACCCAAATGACATAGCCTCAAGCAATGCTATCGATAACCCTTCGCTTTGCGAAGAAAGAGCAAAACAATCAAATAATGGATAAAATTTGTAAGCATCAGATCTGTAGCCAACAAAAATAACGCTGCATTCTATTCCCAAACTTTTTACAAGATTTACAAGACTTTCTCGCTGGGTTCCATAACCCACAACAAGAAGTTTTGCATTACTTGCCCTACTCAATTTTAAAAATTTAGCAAAAGCTTTAATCAAAACATCATAAGACTTAATTGGTTCAAGACGTCCGACGGCGCCTATAACAAAATCATCATCTGACAACCCCAAATTTTTTCCAGATAATGGCTCTTTTAACGCTTTATCTCGCAAAGCTTGCACGTCAATGCCGTTTTTAATAACCACAAGCTTGGAGCTTACGTTAATAACATCTTTTGCCCCAATAATATTTTTTAAATAAGAATCTTTGACAGATTCTGATACTGAAACAATTTTAGCACAATAATTTACTGTTCTTCGGTCAAGCCAATTACGAAATTTCCCCTCATCAAAACTGTTCCCATGCAGATCACAAACAACAGGAATTTTATAAAATTTAGAAATTAATCTTGCAATTATATTGGCAGACCAAAGTGATGAATGAATTATGTCAGGTTTAATGTATCTGACCAGCTTGACAAGCCTGTAAAAAAAAAACGGATCATAGATAGAAATCAATCCGGTAATTTTGCAAATATTAATGCCAAGATCTTCTATTTTTTTTACGTTTGGTCCGTGATGGAAATACACAACCAAATGCGCATTTCCATCTTTACCAACAACTTTAGATAAATAATTAACTAGAGCGCTTTCCGCACCGCCCACTTTTAAACTTGTGATCAGGTGCAGAATTTTCATGATTTATTCAAAATCTCCGCCTTGTGAACCACCATTTGGATTCCCATTGGCATCTTTTTCAAAAAACGTCACGAGCTTTTTACTTCTTGATGGGTGACGCAATTTACGCAAAGCCTTAACCTCAATCTGACGAATTCGCTCACGAGTAACCGAGAAATCCTTACCTACCTCTTCAAGAGTATGTTCAGATGCAACGTCTATTCCAAAGCGCATCTTCAAAACTTTTTCTTCACGAGGAGTAAGCGTCTTTAGTATCTCACGAACTTTTTCCTTCAAATCCTCATTTACAACAGCGTCAACCGGAGAATACTCGTTCTCGTCCTCAATAAAATCTTTCAACGAGGTGTCATCACTATCCCCAACAGGAGTTTCAAGAGATACGGGCTCTTTTGAAATCTTGATGATATTCTTTATCTTCTTTTCATCCAGATTTAACTCTTTGGCCAATTCCGCATAACTAGGTTCGCGCCCGGTCTCTTGTATGTAAGTACGAGTAATTTTGTTAATCTTGCTTAATGTTTCAACCATATGGACTGGAACTCGAATAGTTCTTGATTGATCGGCAATTGCACGAGTTATGGCCTGTCTAATCCACCAAGTGGCATAAGTTGAAAACTTAAATCCACGCTCAAATTCAAACTTTTCAACAGCCTTGAGCAACCCAATATTACCTTCCTGAATCAGATCCAAGAAGTGTAATCCTCTATTGATGTACTTTTTGGCAATATTAACAACAAGCCTTAAATTTGCACGAGCAAGATCATCTTTTGCCTCTTTATCCTTCTGCTGAGCTTTTGCAAACTGCTTATACAAAGACATTATCTTCTCTTTTGACAACCCGGCCTCTTGCTCAGTTTTCTTAATCATTTTTTGCGCACTTCGCACAGCGGTATCAAGAGTAGTAATTTGATCCAAATCCTCCTGAGATGGCTTTTTGATCGTCTTGTAAAATTTAAGCTTACCTTCAGTAGCCCTTATCTCTGATTCTCGTTCCTGAATCTTTGCAATCAACTTTTCAATACGCTTACCAAACTTTCTGATAAGTTTATTTGAGAATTTGATCTCGGCAATTGCTTGAATAACTCTCTTTTTATTCTCATCAACCTTTGCAAGCATCTCTTTCTTCTTGGCCTCACTTGAAAGTTGTGGCCTATAAGCTCTATAAATTTTATCTTCATTTTCAATAAGAGTTTTAATTTTAACAATCTGTTCTAAAAGCCGTGA
>CAZSLQ010000003.1:0-7102 GCA_964607885.1 uncultured Pseudomonadota bacterium | reverse complement strand
CTCCTCTTCAAACTTTGGGGAATTATCCTCATCAAAATCGGAAAACTGAATAACCTCTTTTAGGAACATCGAATCCCGACCAAGACGCTCTTCAAGCCCTATCAACTCTTTAGCTACAAATGGGAACTTTGATATTGATTCTATCGACTCACGCTTACCCTGGGCAATTTTATCGGCAATAACTTTTTCTGTTGTTTTATTTAAAAGAGGAATTTTTCCAATCTCTTTCAAATAAAGTTTTACAGGATCGTTAAGTTGACTTGGCTCTATCAACCCTCTTAATTTTTCAAGCTCTTTATCATGCTCGGACTCTTCCTCAAATCCGGTATACTCCGTGCTCTCCAATGAAGTTTTTATGTCTTTGGGCATTGGTACAAATGATGAAACTTCCTGCTGTTCCAAAAATACATCCGCTTCACTTCCTCTACCCTCAAGCTCTTCTTGCATTATCAAATCGATATTTTCTTTCTCCAGTAAACTGAGCAACTCATTAGTATCTTCTTCACCGAGTTTATGCTTGGTAGTAAATAATATGAGCTCTTCATAACTCAAGACACCTTCACTTTTACCTCTCTCAACCAAAGCCATCACCTGCTTTTCAACATTCTTTAAAGTATTCGCTGCAACAGATTCCCCCTCCTCTATGGGAACAAGAGTTAAGTCTTCATCTTCAACAGAGGCATGGTCACTCAAATGGTCTTCATCAACCACATCTCGTTTTACCTTTGCATCAGCTTCCTTTTGTTCATGAATCAATTTTTTAAAAACTGCCTTCTTGTCTCCAAGAACGTTTTTTTCAGGTTGTTTGGGCACAAGCTTTTCTTTCTCCGGAGCAGCTTTCCCGCCCTTTATAGAGGTAAACAACTTTTTTGCAATATCAACAACTTTTTTAGTAACACTAACTTTTTTCTTAGGCTTCTTATTTTTTTCTTTCTGAGATACCGAATTATTTTTTTTGTTTTTCAATACAACTTTTACCGTTCCGCTTTTCCCGGATTTTTTAGAAAAAGATTTATGAAGAATCGTTTTTTTACTTTTTTTCACCTTAGACCTTACAATTTTTTTTGTGGGCCTTTTTCCACTTTTAGCAACTTTTTTCACTTTTCTTTTCATATCAGTCCCTTCAACTGAATCCCCTCTTTAAACTTCAAAAATTTTGAAAGCAGATCATTAAGACGAGTGGCATCATTAAGCTGTTTCGCTTTTGCCATCTCATCCTTAATTCCTTGAACAATCTGTTTCCAATTTACCTTACAAAAACGCGAAACGAGGAGATCAAACTCCTCCGGAGAAACATTTTGGTACCTCATACTCAGTTTAATAACCCAATCTTTGTCCTTTTGCTCAAGCCCGTCAATAAAATGTGAAAAAATAAAAGGCCCATCAAGCAAAGACATATCAACTTTTTTTAGTAGGTTCTGAATATTACTTGAAAAATAAGGCACCAAATCTCTGTCTATTTGTATTTTCGCTTCTTTTCCCGCATTGTTTATTATAGCAGAAAATATTTTTTCTTCCAGTAGATTTACCTCGCATAACTCGTTCTGATCGCTTGAACAGGGCTCATTTTCAACTTTAGGTCCATTATCATAAGCAAAAGATTCAAGTTTCTTACGTTTATTTCGATCCAGAAGCCCTTTTATTGAATCAAAAGGAATATTCATAACCATTGCAGCCTGAGCAAGAATAAGGTCTTTTTTAAAGTCATCATTCAACCTGGCAATAACGGAAACAATTTTATCGGCCAATGCAACCTTATCAGATAGGGGCTTTTGTTGAAAGTTACCCCCTAAAGACTCAACAAAAAAACTGAAAATATCCTTTGCATTGGTAACATACTCATCCATAGGTTCACCACTACACAAAAGTGAAGCCGGATCATGCTGAGCAGGTAACTTGACCACTTTTAAATCTAAGTTTGCCTCCCAACAAAATTCAGTCAGCCTTAAAATAGCATTCTGTCCAGCTTTGTCCCCATCATACATAACATAAAGCGTTTTGATATATCTTGAAAGAAGCTTTAAATGTTCAATCGTACATGCAGTACCTAAGGTTGCAACCGTATTTTTATAACCGTGCTGAACCATAGTTATGCAGTCGGTATAACCCTCCACCAAAAAAGCATATTCTTTCTCCTGCATACTCTTTTTTGCAATATCAAGCGCAAATAAGAGCTTACCCTTTGAAAACCCTTCCGTTTCCCTACTATTGTAGTATTTTGGCCGCTCATCATTCTTTTTAAAAATTCTACCACCAAAACCACAATATCTTCCCAGGTGGTCCTTGATAGGAAAAATAATACGCTCCTCAAAAGGAGAGTACAAAAATGAACGTCCTTCAACCAAAATTCCGTGCTCAAGCATATCCTTTAGAAGCACCCCTCTTTGTGACAGTGCTTTCACTAAACGATTGATATTATTAAACCCGCCAGAAAAATATCCCAGTTCAAAAATATTAATTGATTCATCCGAAATCCCACGGTCTTTGAGGTAATTAAAAGCCACAGGAGTATTTAAAAGCTGGTCATGCACATAGAGTGCAATCTCTTTGCACATTGCAAAATAGGTGTCTTTTTCCTGTATGTTATCAAAATTGGAATTGGTTCCCCTTTTTAGCTCTTCAGGTACATCAAGCCTATACTGCTCAATTAAAAACTTGGCAGCTTCTAACTGCGATAAATTTTCAATCTTGGCAACAAAGGCGATCACATCACCTGAGGCATGGCAACCAAAACAGTAAAAAATCTGTTTATCCGGACTAACGGTAAAGGAAGCCGCAGTTTCGGAATGAAACGGGCAAGCACCTTTCCAATAACTTCCGGCAGGTTTTAGGGGTACACGCTCGGAGATCACATCAAGAATCAAAATTTTCGACTTGATAAACTCAAACAGGGAGGACATATGTTCTCAAAAAACCCTTCTCTTTGCGCTTACAAAAATAAAAGCAAAGATTGATAAGCACAAAAAACCTAATGACCAAAGCTGCATTAAAGATAATGAGAAATTTAGGCGCATGCAAGAAAGATTTATAAGTTCTCCGCGATCTCCCCGCCAAAAGTCAACCCCGACCCTAGCCAGACTTTCCAGAATCAGGTACAGGCAGAACAGTTGTCCCGGTTTTTTCAACAAGTCTCTTATAACTAAAAGCACAATAAAAATAAACAGAGATAACAAACTCATGTAAATCTGCGTAGGATGCAGCGCAATATTAAGCGGTGCCAAACCAACCGGATTTTTAAATGTTATTGAAAATAAAAAATCTTCTGCCGGACACCCATAACAACATCCTGCAAGCAAACAGCCCATTCTTGCAATTGACTGCATCACCGGGGCATACAAAGATATAAGATCTAAAAATTCTAAAACCAAAACTTTATGTAATTTTAAATAAATCGGAACAATAGCTATCACACCGATGATAGCCCCTAGAACTACAAAACCACCATCCCAGACATAAAACATTTCAATCCAGGGATTTGAAAAACTTTGCCACTCAGTTATCATAAACAAAAGCCTACCACCAACCATCGCACCTACAAGTCCGGCAAAAATTGCGTTAAAAAATGTATCGGAATCTATGATTTTGGCCCTGTGCACATCACGATACGTTAAAAATAAAAAAGTAAAAAAGCCCAAAACAATCATAACACCATAACCCTGTATCCATAGCGGGCCATAAATATGTAAAATATGCGGTAACATAAACCCCTCAAAATTCCAATATGTTTAAGCTATTAAAAAATTTAATCAATAGTGATGCTGATAACTCTGGCAGGCAGGATATTCCTCCATACAATAACCTCCTTTGTTTTTCCAAGCTTTTTTGTGATATTAATCAAACCCTTTATCTTTTCCACTGTCTTTTGTTCCTCATCCGAAATAAAAGGCTTTTTAAGCGTTTGAATTGCAATATATTCAAAAAAAACTATCGTCCCGCCAGGCTTCAACAATTCAACATATTTATATAAAATATTCCTAACCAATTCAGGATCAAAAGAATGGAAGGGTAATCCGGAAATAATAAAGTCATACTTCTTGCCAGAATCAAACTTAGTTATATCACTGCAACAAAAGTTCAGCTTGGAAAAATTTATTCTTAAATCTCTACCAAACTCATCAGAAATATTTTTTGTAAGAAGAGAAGAAAATTTTGGATCTATTTCTACAATATCAAATTCAGAATCAAAAGGCATTCGTTTTATAATATACCTTGTAAAAATCCCAGTCCCGGCACCAACCTCAAGGATTGACAATGGAGTTTGCCTATCAGAACTTTTCACATCTTTGGTCATAGCCTTTGCTAGATATTTTGAACTCGGAGTAAGAGATCCAACCTGCTTCCGATTATGCCAAAATTCTGACATAAATAATTTTTTTTCATGCACAAAATTTCTAACCGTTTTCCATAATTCAGAAAATCCATTCCGATCAACATCACTATTTGGTTGGATAACAATGGCATCAATGGCCTGAATTTGCTGATCCAAAGAATCTTGATTCCCAGGATATGACACATCTGTTAGCAGTAAAACCGAAAAAATCACGGTGGTAAAAAGTCTAAAAAAGTTCATATTTATGTCCTTAGCGTTATTTTGCGATTTATTTTAAAAATAATACAACAGAATGGCCTCAAGTCAATAAAAAATCACTAGCTAACCCTAATAATTCGACTTAATCAACCGAAATTCGATAATTTATATTAGAATGTTTATAATAATCTAAAACATTAGTTGGAGAAAGTTATGGATGATCAATTTATACGAATTGATGAAAAAAAGAAACGATTAGATTCATTCCGTCCGTTGCCCACAGCATTGGAAAAAAATCTTGATGAATGGTTCAAAATTGACCTTACCTTCACATCGAACGCAATCGAAGGCAACACGTTGTCTCATGAAGAGACGGCATTGGTTGTTGAAAAGGGTATTACGATTGGAGGAAAAACGGTTACGGAGCATCTTGAAGCAATAAACCACGCCAAGGCTATCAACTTTATTAAAGATCTCGCACGAAAGCAAAAAGAAGATCTTTGTGTTGATGATATTTTGGATATACACAAAATAATTTTAGAGGGAATCGACTCCGTGCACGCTGGAGTATTTAGAACTGTCATGGTCAGAATTCTTGGATCGCACACCGTATTTCCAAATTATCTAAAAGTACCCGCTCTTATGGATGAGTTTAACAAATGGCTCACAGCTTCTGACGATCATCCTGTCAAAATTGCTGCTATGGCGCATTTTAAGCTGGTCAGAATCCATCCGTTTGTTGACGGTAATGGGCGTACAGCTAGGTTATTAATGAATTTAATCTTATTGCAACATGGCTATCCATTAGCCATTATAAAAAAAGAGACCCGAAAGAATTACATAGACGCCCTGGAGATAGCAAGCAATACCGAAGACCTGTCAGCCTTTAACTCCGTTGTCTTTCAGGCAGTTGAAAGTAGTTTAGATAGCTACTTGGACGCTATAGCCCAATCGAAACTGTAGGATAAGTATTTTTAATGAAGGGAGAGTTGTCGTGAGTAATAAAGTGTTTATGTACGTTTTTTTAACCCTGATTATTGGACCCAATTTACCTCTGGATGCCAACATAAAATTTTCAAGCCGGAGTTCCGTACTCGAAGTATTACAAGGTACCAGAATTTATCTTAAAGAGACAGATTCTATAAAAGGCTGGAGTAGAGAATCGATTGTACAAGTTTCCGGAAATATAACACCTTTTGATTGGGACCCGAGCTGGACGGGTGAAAATATAATTAATTATGATATTACTCCTCCACCAAATTTACCGGAGAACCAAGGACATATTACCCTGCAAGAATACTATTTTGAACTGAACAAAGATTTGCTGCTCGGCCCTAACCGAAATTTAATTGTTAAATCAAGTGATCAATCGAATTATACATACATCGAGGGTAACGGTTATTCAATCGTACTGGCAGAGGGATTTCAGAATCTAATCCAAGTTGAACCAGGACATACGCTTGAGATCGGTAATGTGATTATTAGAAATTATGATGAATTTGGAATTTATCTTCCGGAAACGGCTACCTTAAGATTTTTGGACTCAGCCTTAGAGATAATAGATAATAGGACACTTTCCAGACCATTAAATATCGCAGGCATTGCAATTATAAATGGTTACGGTTATACATTAAATTTTGAGCCGGGTGCTTCCATAAACGTTGAAACCGGACAGCTTGAAATTAACAACATGGTTCTACAGGGTATTCAGGAGCAAAACCTAAGGTGCATGCAAAACAATGCAAATTTAACACTTCAGAATTGTAATTTAGTTTTAACAGATGATTATAGATTTAGAGATGGCGGACTTATTTTCTTAGATTCAACAATCTCCGGATTTCATACCTTTAGTTTTGAGTCATCAATTTCATGTTCCATCCAACGTTCTCTGTTGCTCGACACGGGAGTTACGTTCAGTTACAGCCCACCGGTAGCAAGAAATGATTTAATTTGGACAGACACATCTTCGATATTATATTTAAATGGTTGCACATTAAAAACAACCTCAACAGGATTATGCCTAACGAAAGCAAAAATTGTTGTTGACGGACAGAACCAGGCATACAATGACGGTGTAACAACTTTATCAGGAGCATTTATTCTTGGAAACGGAGATCCGGCATATGATGTTAAGCTCGAAATTTTACCCGGAGCTAAACTGGACTTTGCATCTGGGGTATTGATTTATAAAAACGCAAATTAATGTAAATTTTCTTCAAAAGGGGGAGCCTGTGCTCCCCTTTTTTTAATCAATTCTGTGTAGCATAATCTAGAATTCCATTAACTTGCAAATCCGCTGCACCAAGTAGGTTCAAATCGAGGTATCTTCCTAAACTCAGTCCTACATTATCATCACGACTGATGTTTGCAGAGTGTGTAATTCTATATACGCCTAAGGAGTAATCCCATTCACTATCCAGATTAAATAATCCAACGGCCACAAATTTACTATCTGGACGCCATGCTGTCTCCCATGCTTGATAACGTGCCACGTTCCCACCTTTAAATGGAAATTTATCGAGAATGAGCTGATTACCATAATTCCCTGGACTATAACATTCATATGCGTCAAAA
>CAZSLQ010000002.1:31933-48909 GCA_964607885.1 uncultured Pseudomonadota bacterium | reverse complement strand
TCCAATAGGGTTATTCTGTTTGGAACTAGAAGTAAAAAAGTTAGTGGAAATATTCTAAAATACATATTGAAGTAATGCGAGTCTTTTCGCTCCATTGATGCCCTACAGCACAGTAGGTATGCAAAAATGATCAAAGTTTGTGTAAAGAAAAGCCAGACAGGTTTATTGTAGTTTATAAGCCTGACTGAAATAAATACATTTGAAAATATAAAGAAAAATGCAAGCAGAGTTAACCACCAAAAATTTATTATAAATAGCTTTGTTGAGCATATAAAATTGTTGAGTGCTGCCAAGGATATGAGCTTTATTTGGCTAGGCCTTAAAAGCTCAAACGATTCCTTCCAGTACTTTAAAATTTTCTGAGGATACATAGACTCTCCAAAACAAATTAGCTAGTATTTTTTATTTGATACGCCCTGATAGCTTAAAACAAATTGTTCCAAATCTCAATCTTTGACCAATTTTATAAAAAATAAACCGCTGGGTTTTGCTCCAGCGGTTTATTTTTTATAAAAAGTTTTTACTTTTTTAACATTATATTGATATCTTCAAGCAGGTGTAATAGATCTATTTCATGCTTTTCTTCATCTGCGAGAATTTTTACAATTAATAAGTAGGTTACATGGTCTTTGTCTTTTACTTGTTCAATTATTTCCTTGTATGCTTTTATTGCGCAACGTTCACCATCAAGGTTTTGTTCTAGAATTTTTTTAACAAATTCATCAGTTGGGGCGCTGTATCCACAAATTGTTTTTTTGTACCAACTTTCTGGGCTTAACAGAGGAGTTCCTTCAAGTTGAATTATTCTTTCCGCAAGTAAGTTTGCATGACTAAGTTCCTCTTTAGCATGTTCTTCAAGTTCGCAGGCTACCGATGGTCGGATATGTCCCTTAGCGACCTTTGCCCCTATCCAGTATTGATAATATGCAAGCCACTCATCAGCGAATGCTTTATTTAAGGATTCAACAAGTGCGGGATTTTTTGATTGCCTATCCGGAACGATTGTATTTTGTGTCATATCAACATCTTGACCTGCTGCGGCATTGATTTTTTTGTGTTGAAATAGGTAAAGCGCAATTATTATTCCCAGCACAGAGGTTACCCCTATTCCCATTTTGTATAATGTTTTTTTGTTTGTTTTCATCATATGAAATCTCCTTTTTCGATACACTTTAAACAACGTTTTAAACGTTAACATAAAAGACATTGAAAAACCAAGCTAATCGCAAAATTAACTTGGTTTTTACGATTAGATGTTATTTGAATTTGATTGGGCCCTTTGATTTCATATAAAAAGACACATAAATTTATTACATATTGACAATTAGGCAATAATGTGAATAGGCTAATAATGGTTAAAGTTAAAAAAACTTTGACAAAATTTGTTCAGACGAGTAAAAAAGAAAAACTTAAAGGGCATATTTATTGGCCTAGTTGTATTTAAATAATTTGCTGGGGGGCAAAATGGGAAAAAAGAGTAAAAAAACTATGAATCCTAATGGACCAAAACTTATTATTGTTGAGTCTCCCGCTAAAATTAAGACGATATCTAAATTTTTGGGTAAAGACTATAAAATTATGTCGACATTTGGACATGTAAAAGATTTGCCATCCAAAAAAATCGGTGTTGAATTGGATGATAAGACTAAGAAAATTAATCTTATATATGATGTCCTGAAAGATAAATCACAGGTTATAAATGATATTTGTAAACAGGCTAAGCTATCAAGTGAGATTTTTCTTGCCTCGGATCCTGACCGTGAAGGGGAGATAATTTCATGGCATATTGGCCAGGAGATTGAAAAAGTTTTCGCTGATGACGCCAAAATTTACAGAATAACCTTTAATGAGATAACAAAGCCCGCAATTATTCAAGCTATTGGCCATAAATCAGAGATTGATTTGAATAAGGTTCAAGCACAACAGGCTCGTCGAGTACTTGATCGTTGGGTTGGTTATGAGGTTTCTCCTATTTTATGGAGAAAGATAAAAAAGGGGTTGTCCGCAGGTAGAGTCCAATCTATTGCACTTCTTTTGGTCTGCAATCGTGAGCACGCAATCCAAGACTTCAGACCTGAGGAGTACTGGTCGGTGCATGCGCTCTTTAAGGTTGATACTAAACAAAGCATGATTGCCGAACTTGTAAAAGTTGGGGACAAACAGATCAAGCTCAAAAATAAACAAGAGACCGATGCAGTTGTTGATGCATTAAAAAAAGAGTCCTTTTTAATTTCAAAAATTACAGATTCGATTCGATCCAAAAAACCGCTTCCACCCTTTATGACAAGTACATTGCAGCAGGATGCATACAATAAACTTGGGTTTTCCGTTGATCGGACAATGTCTATTGCGCAGCGTTTGTATGAGGGTATTCAGCTTGGACAGGATACTGAGGCGTTAATAACTTACATGCGTACTGACTCCCTGCGTATTTCAGATACTGCTTTGTCTGCAACACGCGAATTTATTGCAAAAGAGTATGGAGATAAATATCTACCAAAATCTTCCAATATTTATTCCAAAGAGGGTGCTCAAGATGCACACGAAGCGATTAGGCCGATTAATGTCGATAGATCGCCCGATGTTATTGGTAAATTTATGGAAAAGGACGCTCTTAAGCTATATGAATTAATTTGGAAGCGTTTTGTTGCATGTCAGATGTCTCCTGCTGAATTTGCTTTAAGACAGGTTGAGATTGGTGGTGGTAAATTTTTATTCAGAGTTACAGGGTCAAACCTTAAATTTGATGGCTTTTTGAAGGTTTATCAAGTTGAAGATGAAGATGAGGGTAAAGACGTTATAAAACTTCCAAAGGATCTTAAAGAAAAAGATCCTTTAACATTACAAAAAGTTGATCCAAAGCAGCACTTTACCCAGCCGCCTCCAAGGTATACAGAGGCTTCATTGGTCAAAGAGCTAGAAAAACTGGGAATTGGGCGTCCAAGTACATATGCTACAATTTTATCTACCATTCAAAAACGTGGATACGTTGAGAAAGAAAAGAAAAAGTTTTTACCTACGGAACTCGGACGGGCCGTAAGTGATATGCTTTCGAAAAATTTACCGGATATAATCAATGTCTCTTTTACGGCAAATATGGAGGAACAGTTAGATAAAATTGAGCATGGAGATGTAAAAAGGGATAAGGTTCTTAATGAATTTTATGAAAAGTTCCGTGAGGATTTGATTAAATTTGGCGGTAAAGATATCGGTAAAAAATCTATTCAGGCAAACATAAAATGCCCAGAATGCAAAAGTGAACTTTACATTAGATTTGGGAAAACTGGAGATTTTTTGGGTTGTTCCAACTACCCTGAATGTAAATTTACTTCAAACTTCGAACGCGACGAGTCTGGAACTATAAAGCTGGTTTCAGGAGAGGCTAAACCGCAGGAGGTGGGCCTGGTTTGCCCCCAATGCGGTAAACAGCTCGTAAAAAGAATGGGCAAATTTGGTCCTTTTATTGCCTGTCCCGGTTATCCTGAGTGTAAATACATTCATCAAGAAAAATTATCAACTCCTTGTCCTAGTTGTGGCAAATTCTTGGTAAAAAGACGTTGGAGGGGAGGAAATTTTTGGGGGTGTTCAGGATATCCGAAGTGTAAATTCGCAATCTTTGGTGATGTTATAGAAAAAACTTGCCCAAAATGCTCAAACCCATTCATGGTTGTTACAAAAGACAAAGAAGGGAATGTTACACAGTCCTGTTCTAACAAGGAATGTGATTATAAAGATACAACGAAGGTTGATGCATAGCACCTATATTGCACTGTCGGATAAATTCCCGGGTATTTGTAAAGCCTGATTTGGAATAATAATATCGGCCATAGCATTAACTATATAAGATTTACCTAGTCTGTTTGCAGTCATAATCGGACATGGCCTATAAACCTCTTCCCGATTCAATAGCTCAAGCTTTTGTTGTTGATCGAGTGTTTTGATCAGATCCAAAAGGTCATGAAAAATTTCTATGATTTTAGAATTTTCAAATGGGATTGCTGGCATGCGTAAAATTAACTCACTTAATGGTGTTATCCCATCAATTCCTAAACATCCTCTCATGCTTTCAAAGAATTTTTGTTTATTTATTGTCCCGAATTTAATTAAGTATTCAAATACCAAACAGACGTCTTTTTCGCTTGATGCAGCAATAAACTCCCCTAGAAAGCAAGATCCCATACCCGTAGAAACTTCCATCATCTCCCAGAAGACTTCTGGTTGCAAAGTATTTTCCTGATGTCTCTTTTTTAACTCTCGTAAGACATTATTTGCCTGAGGGTTTGGATGGCTAATCTGCGACTCGTCCTGTTCAGAAAAAACCATACCTAGACATTGTGTGGAAAATAAAAAGCAAAATATACAAAATCTTAAACTCTTCATACAAATCCTTTCTTATACCTGTTCTCTCTTAACTTCTTTTACATGCCCTTCGTTTATGTTAAATATTCTATCTACTCCATCTAACATCGACGGACGATGTGTAATAATAATTATTGTTTTAGACCCTTTTAATTCGTATATAGCCTGTTGAACTATTTTTTCGGATCTTTGATCTAGTGAGGATGTAGCTTCATCAAATACTATTATTTCAGGTGATTTTAAAAGGGCTCTTGCAATTGTGATGCGTTGTTTTTGTCCACCTGAAAGTAATGCCCCATTTTCTCCGACTATGGTGTAAAGACCTTGTGGCATATCTTTTGAAAATTCATCAACATGTGCCGCCCTACATGCTTTTACTACATCATTTTCAGTTGCACTCGGCTGAGCATATAGGATGTTGTTATAAATTGTGTCATTGAATAAAAACGTTCGCTGCCCAACGTATCCGATATGGTCGCGTAAACTTGTGTAAGATATTTTTGTTATATCTTTTTCATCAATTAGGATTTTACCATAAGTTGGTACAATAAAACCGAGAATTAAATCGCAAAGTGTGCTTTTACCTGCACCGGATGGGCCAACAATTCCTATGCACTCACCTTTTTTAATTATTAGGTTAACATCTTTAAATACTGACATATCTTTGTTGTATTCAAATGAGACATTTTCCCAGCAGATCTGATCCTTGAATTGTGATATTTCAATATTTCTATTTTTTGTGGCAGGATAAACACGGTCCATTGTTGAAAATATCCTTTCTGCAGCAGCAAGTCCATATTGGACCTCAGAGTAAAGCGCAACAAGTTTTTTTAGGGGTTGGTATGCAAGTAGGATAGCTGCGAAAAAAGCGGTAAGAGTGCCTGCGGTAATTTGCCCGCTTATGACTTGATGAGCTGCAACATAAAATACAACTCCGCCTCCAAGGACAGCAATTGCTTCAATTAAGGCAGGGGCTGCTGCTTCAACTCTTACATTGCGCATGATCGATCTAAAACATTCATGTAATAAATTTTTAAATCGAGATAGCTCGGAGTTTTCTGCATTAAAGGCCTTAATTTCTCGTACTCCAGTAAATGACTCAGAAAGCATGTTGCTAATTTTTGCCATCTCAGCCTGAATACCGTAAGAGGCCTTTTTGCGGGCTTTCCCTAGTCTTCTGCTTGAAGAGATAATTATTGGTCCAACTGTTAAAACAATCAATGAAAGTTTCCAATTTTGATACAGGGCAAATCCAATCAAAAATGAACCCTCAAATATACTACGAATTCCATCTTTAACAGCCAGGGCAGAAACGTTTTGTATCATCTGGATATCGTTTAAAAAGTGTGACAACAGAATACCTGTAGATTTTTCTTGAAAAAAAGAGATTGGGAAATGTATTATTTTAGAAAAAAGATCATTCCGTATGTTATTTAGAACCTTATTGCTGACCCAGTACATGCAGTAAGATGAGAGATACATAAAAAGTCCCTTAAGTATGAAAAAGGTTATGAATAGTAAGATGAATGGGACGATGAGATGGATATAACTTTTTATGAAAACATCATCAATGGTCTGTTTTAGAAGATATGTCGGCGCGGCGGAAGTAAGACCGAAAAGTGCCGCAAAAATCAGGGCATATGTTAAGCGTTGCCAGTATTTTTTTGTATAGGTTAAAAGTCTTTTTAAATAAATATTCATAAAATGCTCAAATTAGTAATTCTAATAAAGCATGATTCTAGCGCAAAAAGCAGATTATTGCACGAATATTTGCGAATATCCCATATTTTATGAGTAACCGGTACCTGTTTTTTTTGTTTGTATAAAATAGTTATTGTTTTGTGCAAAATATTTTAATTATTCAATTTGAATCCATAGAGCTACTTAATCTTGTAGATCTTATGTTTTCCCACCTTTATTATCATTCCGGGATTCCATTCAATCTCCGCTTTAAAATCTTCTATTGCTTTGTCGTCAACATGTATGGATTTTGATTCGATTAATCTTTTAGCATCAGAGGATGTTTTAATTGCCCCAAGTTGTTTAATTAGATCAACTACCCAGATAGGATTTGGGGTATTTTTTGAGATTTCTACTTCATTTGCTTGTGAATAATCTTTGTTTTGAAATAGGGCTTCAAACTGCTTCTGCGCATTTTCTGCATCGTTGGTTGACCAGAACCGTGCAACTATTGCAAATGCCATCTCTTTTTTTAATGCCATTGGGTGTAAAGTTTCGGTTTTGACTCCATATTTCATTTTCTGAATCTCATCATCAGTTTTGAGAAGTAGAAGACTGAAGTAACGCCACATGAGTTCATCTGAGATTGACATCAGTTTTCCAAATGCTTGATCTGACGGCTCCCAAAGTCCAACATAATTTCCATAACTTTTTGACATTTTCTGTACGCCGTCAAGCCCTTCAAGTAATGGCATGGTTATGATTACTTGGGGTTCCTGGTTAAACTGTTCCTGTAAATAACGCCCCATTAAAAGATTAAAAGTTTGATCTGTTCCGCCAAATTCTATGTCAGCATTTAAAGCAATCGAATCATACCCTTGCATAATTGGATATAATAATTCATGAAATCCGATCGAGATGTTTTCTGCCATACGCTTCTGAAAATCCTCACGTTCTATCAAGCGTGCCAGAGTAAGTGTTCCTGCAATTTTGATTACATCGGCAAATGTTAATTTGGCTAGCCATTCTGAGTTATATCGAATTTGAGTTTTTGCCGGATCTAGGATTTTACTAATCTGATCGGTATATGTTTTCGCATTTGCTTTTATTTGATCTTCTGTCAGCGGCGGACGTGTTTTAGATCTACCTGTAGGATCGCCAATTCTGGCTGTGTAATCACCTATCAATAAAAATATCTCATGGCCCAGATCTTGAAGTTGTCTAAGTTTACTTAGAACAACCGCGTGACCGAGATGAAGATCCGGAGCCGTAGGGTCCATCCCAAACTTGATTTTTAAAGGTTTACCCCTAAGTAACTTTTTCTTTAAATCTTCCTCAGGGGTAATTTGTACTGTTCCAACTTTTAAAACTTTTATTATGGTTTCAGTGTTCATAAAATTCTCACATATCTAAAAAACTAGGCTTTTTAAGAAAAATTCGGTTAACTGAATTAAGCTAATCAAAAAATCTCTCGTTTGGGGGACAAGAATAAGAAATAGAAGAATTATGAAAGAGTACTGGTAAAGCCAAAACACAAATTTTGGGTATTTATCAATCAGTAGCATTGTTATTACGTGGCTCCCGTCAAGTGGTGGAATTGGTAGGAGGTTAAATACACCTAGCATTATATTAACATACGCCGTTACACTAAATATCTGGAGAAAAGTTATTGAGATGAAGGGCTTGAATAAGTGTATTGGAAAGTAGGCAATCGTATAAAAAAGACTTAATGCGAACAAAAAATTTGCAAATGGTCCGGCAAGAGCCGTTAATACGGAGTAAAGTTTGGGGTATTTAAAATTCCTGTTATCGAATGGAACTGGTTTTGCCCAACCTATTCTGAAAAAAATTAAACAAAATAGGCCCAAAAAATCAACATGAGCAAGTGGATTTAAAGTTAATCTTCCCATACGTTTTGCCGTATCATCACCACACAAATAAGCTATAAAAGCGTGAAAGAATTCGTGAAAGGAAAGAGCGGCCAAAAATGCCGGGATCAGGATTGCGACCTGAGCTAAAAAACCAGAAAATGTAGGAGACATGGGATTTCCTTTATTAAAAAACAAACGGTATAAGGGCAAATTGTAATATATTAAAATCATACCGATTTTAATATATTAGTCGACATCTTGTTTTTTTTCTTTAAAATCTGCTTTAGTGATAGGTCGAATGTGTTAATTTCTGAAAATATCTACGAAATAAAAAAGTAAAGCCCTATTGCATATTTGTTTCCTAATTTAAAATTGGCATACTCGGGTATGGGAAAATATTGGAAAAGAAGTGATATCCGAAATTTAATCAAGGGGGCACTATGAAAATTGTACAAGAAAAAATATCAATTGCAGAACTTAGAGAAATGTCAAAAAAAATGTTTGGAGGTTTGGTAAAGGCTGTGGTTGATGTGCAAAAAGAGATTATGGTGGTGGATGCAGATATGCATGCGGATGAGGAAATTTTACTACTTGAAAACGACTCGCAGCAAGAAAATTTGTGGGGTATAAATATTTTTCCGGATCGAATTGGGGCAGATAATTGGGTTGAATTTGATTCAATGATAAATTTACGTCCTTCATGGGGAAATAATAGTCGTGGTGTTGATGATCCAAAGTTACAGAATAGAATAAGAGAGATTGTAAAAAGATTGGTTGTCTAATGTTAATACACAAAGGGCTTGCTTCCGGAAGATGGTTTGAATTTTCTCTTGTTGAACAATTGGCGAATGTTGGATGTGACGTCGAAAGAACGATCCAATACAAAAAAAGGGGTGATCTAGAATTCAGTCGAAAAGCTTTTGAGCGAGTACTTGAGTTGCTAGACCTGACGATCATGGATCCAAAAAACAAGAAGCGGTTAAGAGAGATTGTGCGAACGCGCGAGGCGCTTGTAGACCACTTTGTTTATGATAATCAATACAACACTACCGATGCAGAGTGGCAAAAATATTTTTTTGAATTCAATTATATTGCCGCGATAAGACGTGGAAGATAATGGCGTACCTCGAAGTTGGAATCACTTTTTAGCTAAAATTAAAGCTTTGGTTCTCGTTTTTTCATATAAAAATAATAAAAATGGAGAATCAAGGCAGAGATTTTAATATATTAGTCGACATCTTGTTTTTTTTCTTTAAAATCTGATTTGTAGGCCAGGTCTTTTAAATGTAAGGTCTTTTAAAGGGGATAGAGGAGTGTCATGGCTAAAATGCAGCTAAAAATGGGGGCAACTAAAAAAGCATACGGTAAAGATGTTTTGATTAAAACAAGAGAGGTGTCATTTGATTGGCAGGCGCTCATTCCGCCATCGATTCTTGTTCTATTAACATCATTCTTTTATTATTTTTCGCTGAATTATCCATTTCAGTTTGATGATATTGCAAACATAACTAAAAAATTTGCAATTCGATTTGATGATCCGCTTGAGAGGTGGTGGACAAACTCTCGTTGGCTGGGGGATTGGTTAAATCGTAGAAATTTCGATATTGGACGATTTGATCCGTTTTACTATCGTTTATTTAATCTTTCGATCCACATTTTTTCTGGAATTACTGTTTTTTATTTGGTAAAAGCTTTATGTAAATTTTTGAAAGAAAGGCCATTTTTTTCAAAAAATGCGAATTTTATAGCCTTCATGTCCGCGGGGCTTTTTTTATTGCATCCCGTGCAAACGCAAACCGTTTCTTATGTAATACAGGCACGAATTGAGGGTCTTGCAACTTTTTTTATATTACTCATTATCTTGTGTTTTGTAAAAATGGTTTCAGTAGAAAATTTCTTAGCTAAAGGTTTACTTGGGGTTTCTATACTGATGGCCGGTTTGCTTGCATGTGGGACTAAAGAAATTGTGATAGTAACCCCTATTTTACTTATTTTGGTTGATTGGTTTTTTTTATCTCAGGAGGATTGGGGTTCATTTAAGTCGCGACTATGGTTGCATGCCATTTTTTCCATTTACTTCGTTGGGCTGATGGTGCATTATCTTTCTCCAAAATTTGCAACTGATGCCATAACTTGTAGCGTTGTAACAGGAAATAATCGAGGTAACATTTTAACACCTGATCCATATGATATTATCACACCATTTAATTTTTTAATTTCGGAATTTAAAGTTGTTTTACATTATTTGTGGATGTTTGTCTGGCCTTTTGGAATAAGTGTAGAATATGATTGGGTAGCAGCAAAGAGTTTTTGGAGCGCTGAGGTCTTGTTTCCCCTTTTTATATTATTGATGTTAATTGGGATTGGATTTTATTTTGTCGCCAAAAGAACTTATACCTTTTATTCATTTGGGCTTTTTTGGTTTTTGATATCGATTGCTCCTCGGGTTACGCTTATTCCTTCTCCTGAATTGGTATGTGACTATAAAACATACTTAGCATCTTTTGGTTGGCTATTTGTCTTATCGGTACTTATTGTTGCCTTTGTTGATTGGGTTTTGCAAAATGTTAAAATTCCTACGGGATTTGCTTATGCACAGTATTTTCCACTGGCCACATTTTCAATTTTACTTTTTGCATTTGGGATTACAACGTATAGCAGAAATTTAGTTTGGTCTTCATGCGTTGGGTTTTGGGAAGATAATGTTAAAAAGGCTCCTTTTAAAGCGCGAGTGCATAACAATTATGGGGTAGCTCTTTCGGAGTCCGGAAGAATCGATGAATCTATAAAGTCATATTTACGTGCAATTGAACTTGATAAGTATTATTCCGATCCACTAAGCAATCTAGCTGTTGCATATTCCTTAAAAGATGAGACAGATAAAGCTATAGAGTCGTTAAAGGCGGCAATAAACCTCTGCCCAAGTTATCCAGAGGCATTAAATAATCTTGGAACACTTTTTATAAAGAAAAAAAATTATGAAGATGCCGAAAAGGTTTTAACCAGGGCGATTGAGTTGAGGCCCTACTACGGCAAAGCTTGGTATAATTTGGGAAGACTTTATCTGGAGCAGAATCAGGAAGAAAAAGCCTGGTGTTATTTCAAGAAGGCCGTGGAGGGAGATCTTGATAATGCCGATGGTTTTTTTACATTTGGACAAATGAGTCTTAAGATGAAGAAATACGAGGAGGCTGCACAGGCGTTCCAGGCTGTTATCAAGAGTGGGACTGATAATGAAAATGTCTGGTTTAATCTTGCAAATTCATATTATATGCTAAAACGTTATGATCAAGCGTTGGCTATTTATGAGAAATTAGTAAAAAAGAATCCTTTGGAGGGGCGATACATATTTAATTTGGCTGAAGCTTTGTTTGCTAAAAATAATTTTGTAGCTGCTCTTGATTTATTTAAAAAGACAACCTCTTTGCCTCAACCAATTCCGCAAGCATTTTTTAGAATTACGCACTGTCTGGAAAAGATGAACAAGTACCCTGAGGCAATGGTACATTTGGAGTCATTGGAAAAGATAAATGCTCCAGATGAATTTAAAAAGGTCATAGGTAAGGAAAAGATGCGTCTTGCTTTGCAAGAGCAGATGGTCAGAAATGGTAATAAAATTTCCTTAACAGATTTTAAAAAAGCGGTTGCCCTTAAAGATTCTGTAGCCACAGGTACTGTAAAAAAGGCCTAAATTAAGCCGGAGAGTTTTATGAGACAGGGTTCTGATACAAGGGATTTTTGTATTAAAAAAATTGTGGCTCCTTTGGTTGTTTTGTTTATTACATTCCTTGTTTATTATCCAACATTGATCTATGGGTTTGTTTTTGATGATCTTCCGACGATTATTAATTATATCCATGCCAGAACTCTTGATATTAGATCTACTTTTTTTTCCAATTCTCGTTGGGTATCGCGATTGTTGAATCAATATACCTATGTGAATTGGGGAGAAAATCCATTTGCGTACCGAATATTCGATGTTTTATTGCATATTGTAAATGGGTTAATGGTTTTTGCTTTGCTTTTATTTTTGCTTTCAAAATTTAAAAAAAATGAATTTATTCAAAGAAATACTTACCCGATTTCCCTTTTAACGATGATTCTCTTTTTGCTTCATCCAGTTCAAACCCAAACTGTTACCTACATAACCCAGATTCGGCTAGAGGGGCTTGTTGCGTTTTTTATTTTTGCAACGTTACTTACATTTGTTTACTCAGTTTATAATACAAAAAGTATTGCAAGGTATTTATTATTGATGTTGTCATTTATTTTGGCTGCATTTGGAAGTGGAACAAAGGAGATTATAGTTGGGCTTCCGTTCGTTGTTGCCGTTGTGGATTGGTTTTTCATCTCACAAGGAGAGTGGAGTGAGTTTAAGAATCGAATCTGGATCCATTTGACTCTTGCGAGTATTGTTTGGGGATTTCTTTTTTTATATGGCAATATAACGCCACGCAATGTTATTAACATTATAACCAATCCTGTTTGTAACAATCGCGGAAATATTTTAACTCCTTCGTCTAAAGAGCCGATAACTATTTATTATTATATGATATCGCAATTTAAAGTGATTCTACATTATTTTTTAATCTTCTTTTTTCCATTTGGTCTTAGTTTTGATTATGGATATGTTTTATCCAGAAGTTTTTACGGCATCGATGTTTTGCTGCCGCTTGCCGTTTTAATTTCGCTTGGCTTTGTAATTTTTCGTCGTTGGTTATCAGATGCAACAGATATAATTGTATTCTGTTTTTTATGGTTTTTAATCTTGATGTTGCCTCGTACTTCAATTTTTATATCAACAGAACTCGTTTGTGATTATAAAACATATGCGGCCTCATTTGGGATGATGCTGCTCTTGGCTTACCTGATAATTTATGCCGTAAGTTCGGCGATTGTATACTCTAATACTCTATTAGATCATAGATTTGAGGTAGCCGGCTCAATTCTTTTTGTTTGTGCTCTTTGTTATGCCACTGTTATCAGAAATAATGTTTGGAGTTCAGACCTTCTGTTTTGGAAGGATGCGATGGAAAAATCTGATAAAGCTCGTTGTTATCATAACTATGCAACAGCCCTTTACGAAAAGGGTGATATAAATGGCGCTATCCAATATTTCACAAAAGCGATAGAAAAGGATGATTTTTATGGGGAACCACATGTAAATCTTGCTTTGATTTACCAGAATAGGGGTAATTATGTGACTGCAATGGAGCATTATAAACGTGCTTTAGAAATAGGTGAAGGACACCCCCAGTTATTTAATAATTTGGGGTTATTGCATTTTACAACAAATTCCATTGATAAGGCAGAGTGCTGTTTTAAGCAGGCTATTGTCCTTTGTCCATATGATAGTAGGGCATTATATAATTTAGGAAATGTACTCGCTGGGCGTGGTTCACTTTGATTTAAATGAATTTGACGACGCGTTAAAAATTTTAAATCAGTTTGATGTTAACTACCAGAATGTGGCCTTTTACTTGGGGGGATGTTTCTTTAGCTCTAAAAATTACTCAAGGGCGGCGCAGTGCTTTGAGATTGCCTACAATAAAAACTCTAAGGACAAAATTTTGACGTATAATTATGCGCTTGCATTGTTGAATATTTTTAAATATGATAAGGCGCTTCCTCTTTTTGAACAGTTAAAAAGTGTGGATGTTTTACCTTATGCTGCGTTGCATTATGCAAGATGCTTGATAGAAGTCGGGAATAAAAAAACAGCTAAAGCTGAAATAGACAGCTTAATAAAAATGTCTAAAAATGCCGATGTGAGGAAAGAGGCTTTGGGTTTGAAAAAGCTTTGTTAATAAAGGATTATCTTATGATGTTAAAAGAGTTTTCTTTGTGGGGACAAAAACTTAAAGATGGTTTTTCTCTGGCAGAGGATTTTTTTAAAAATTACGGAAATCTAATTTTGAAAAATCCCCAAAAAATAGCATTTGTGGGAATGGGTGGATCTGGGATTGCCGGTCGAATTGTAAAAACTTTTTTAGATAGAAAAGAGGGCGTTACCTCCTATGTTGTTGATTCATGCGATCTGCCCGCTTATATCGATGCAAATACCTTAACATTTGTTATCTCATATTCAGGCAACACTTGGGAGGTTGTAGATGTTTTAAACCAATTAAATGCAAAGTTTTGTCCTGTTATAGTTGTTGCTCATGGCGGAAAATGTATTGAATTGGCTCAGTCAAAGAATATCCCATTCTCCTTACTCCCAAAATCAGTTGCCCCAAGGTCTGCATTAGGCCACACCTTAGGCTTTTTGATGGGTGTTTTTGAAAAATTAAATATTTTGCAAGGTCGTAGAAAAGTAGATATTTTTATTAAAAATTCCGATATTTATCTGCCAAAATTTGCCGAGGTTCAGTTTTTTAAAGATTTTTTAACAATTGCAGAGGGATACGAATTTTTTCACATCTGGGGTGTAAGTGGTGACAGTGCGGCTTTTGCATATAGAGCTCAGACACAGTTTAATGAGAATAGTAAGGTGCATTGTGTGTCTTCATCTTTCCCGGAGCTAAATCATAATCTTATAAATGGGTTTTCAAATTGTAAGGAACACCCTTTTGTTCTGTTTTTTTATAGCCAGTTTTTATCTTTTAACCTGAATTTGGCGGTTGAGGCGACATGTGATATCCTTAAAGAAAATAAGGTTGCTCTTTACAAACCACCTATTTTAGGGGATACTTTTGAAGGGCAGTTGTTCAATATGATTTTATGGTCTGATTTTGCTTCTTATTATCTTGGCAAAGCTCGCGGATTTGATGTGGAAGCGGTTAAGATGATTGAGGATTTGAAAAAAAAGCAACAGACAAAAGGTGTAAAATAATTGAGGTTCTAATATTATGAAAAAGACTATACATCCAGAAGTTTATGATATAACGGCAAGATGTGTTTGTGGAAATTCATTTCAAACTATATCTACATCGACAGAATTGAGTGTAGATATCTGTTCTGGTTGCCATCCTTTTTTTACTGGGCAGCAAAAATTTATAGACACAGCAGGAAGAATTGAGAAATTCCAAAAGCGTTATAGTAAAAATAGTAAGAAGTAAATTGAGACGAAATGCTTGATTGGATTAAACTTCAGGCTGATTATGATGAGCTTATAAAAAAGCTTTCTGATCCCAATTTGGAAACTAGAGAGAGAGCAACTCTACAAAAGAAGGTTTCTTTCTATTCGACAATTTTAGATTTGCATAGACAGATTGATGCTCTTGAACAAGATATCAAGCAATGTCAGCAACATTTGGAAGTCGAACAGGGGGAAATGAGGGAGCTTTATCAGGAAGAGATTTCCCGTTCCAATGATGAGCTTGTCCGGTTAAAATCTGAGCTTGATGATCTTCTTTATCCCGTCGACCAGAGGGATTCAAAATCAGTATTTTTGGAGATTAGGGCCGGAGCAGGAGGGCAAGAGGCGGCATTATTTGCCGCAGAGCTTTTTGATATGTACTCAAGATATGCGGAGTCCAAAGGTTGGAAGGTCTCCATTGTTGATTTTAGTACAACAGACCTCGGGGGATACAAAGAGCTTATTGCAAATATCGAGGGAAAAAATGTTTTTAAATATTTAAAACATGAGTCCGGAGTTCACCGTGTGCAAAGGGTTCCTAAGACGGAGACGGCAGGACGTGTGCATACCTCAACCGTAACAGTTGCGGTTTTACCGGAAGTTGATGAGGTTGATATAAATATAAATCAGGCGGATATAAAAGTTGATACCTATCGTGCAGGTGGTGCGGGCGGTCAGCATGTTAATAGAACGGACTCAGCAGTTCGATTAACGCATATTCCAACAGGGCTCGTTGTCTGCTGCCAAGATGAGAGATCACAAATAAAAAATCGTGCCAAAGCCATGAAGGTTCTGCAAGCAAGGCTGTTCGAGTCTGAGCGTGAAAAGCGTGAGGCACAAGAGCGTGAACAACGTAGGGCACAGGTAGGTACGGGGGAGAGAGCTGAGAAGATTCGAACTTATAATTTTCCACAAAATCGCGTTACAGACCATAGAACAGAGTTGACTTTGAAAAAACTTGATATTGTAATGCAAGGTAATCTTGATGAGATCGTTAATCCTTTAATTGAGTTTGAAAATGCTCAACGTCGCGCAAAAGGCATAGTTTTTTAGTGACAAAATGACGTCTATTTTCGAATAACGAAAAAAAAATTAAATTTCACTGCACAAAATTTTAAAAATTTTCTATTCTTGCCCTAAGTTGTTTTTAGTTTAAAAAAATTATCAAAAGGGTTTTTTGTGGCTTTTTTTATAGACTATCTTTTACAAAACAATCACTGGGTAAGTATTTCCGGTATATTTATTATTTTGGGTGTTGCTTTTGCTTTTTCAAAGCATAAGCGCAGGGTTAGCTTTCGCCTGATAGCGTCAGCTTTGATCATGCAATTTGTTCTTTCATTTATAATTTTAAATACTTCTGTAGGCCAGAATTTTTTTATTCAGCTGGCGCAAGTTTTTAGATCGATATATGAGTTTGCAGATCAAGGAAGTGCTTTTGTTTTTGGAAGCCTGGCTAATACCAAAGGCCCTTGGGGTTTGATTTTTGCAATAAAAGTTTTACCGGTAATTATATTTTTTGGCGCATTAATGTCCGTTCTTTATCACATTGGATTTGTTCAAATTTTGGTTAAGGGTATTGCGTGGGCAATCCGTCCAATTCTTGGAACATCCGGGGCGGAGACTTTATCCGTTGCCGCAAATAGTATGCTTGGTCAAACTGAGGCGCCTCTACTAATCAGACATTATCTTGCAGGTATGACAAATTCTGAGATGCTTACTGTCATGGTGAGTGGTATGGCTCATTTAAGCGGTTCGATTCTTGCGGTATATGGTATGATGGGAGTCCCTCTAACCCACTTAATTTCGGCAAGTATCATGGCGATACCAGGTGCAGTTTTAATTTCGAAGATTTTAATCCCGGAGACCGGAACGCCGGAAACCATGGCAGGACAGCAAGTTAAGATGGAAAAAGTATCGAATAATATTTTAGATGCCATCTCTTCTGGGACATCTGATGGGTTGAGGTTAGCGGTAAATGTAGCGGCTAT
>CAZSLQ010000002.1:17274-31923 GCA_964607885.1 uncultured Pseudomonadota bacterium | reverse complement strand
TTGATTGCCTTTGTTGATTATGTTTTATTTGCTTCGACTAAATTGTTGATCACGTGTAATCTTTTGCCGTTTTTGAATGAACCGATTTCATTAAATTGGATATTTTCACAGCTTTTCCGTTGGGTAGCTTTGTTAATAGGTGTTTCTTGGCAGGATAGTAGTACTGCCGGCGTGTTGCTTGGTAAGAAGCTTGTTATTAACGAATTTGTAGCATACTCTGATTTTGTAACCTCCGCGTTATCTGAACGTAGTAGAGCGATTTTAACTTATGCATTAGCCGGTTTTTCAAATTTTTCTTGCATTGGAATTCAAATTGGTGGCCTTGGCGCCATATGTGCCTCAAAACGCACAACATTAACAAAACTCGGTCTGACGGCGTTGTTAGGTGGGACTCTTACGAATCTGTTAAATGCTGCCATTGTTAGTTTATTTATTTAAATATTTACAAATTTTTTTAATTTAAATAATTTTAATTTGTTTAGCAGATTGGTGAATAGGTTTTATTAGGGAATTAATTTATGAATGAGCATGTTGGCATAGAGAATATTGATCAAAATCAAGTTAATGGGATCGGTAGGATAATTCGAATTAGTAGTACGATTGTTGATGTCCAATTTGATTTAAGTAAGATGCCTGAGATATTTAATCGATTGATTGTAAATTTTGGTGGTGATGAAGGAAATAAACAAATTAATCTAGAGGTTGCCCAGCACATTGGGGATGGGGTAGTCCGTTGCGTAGCTCTGGACTCATTGGATGGGTTAAAGAAGGGCGTTGAGGTTGTTGATACCGGAGCTCCAATTAAGGTTCCTGTTGGCAAGGGAAATTTGGGGCATGTTTTTGATGTTTTAGGTCGAAGAATAGATGGGAGCAATGCCTTAGCTGAGAGTGAGCTTTGGTCAATTTATAGAAGTGCGCCAAGTTTAACTGAACAGGAAATTTCCGAAGATATATTAGAGACGGGACTCAAGGTTTTGGATCTTATGTGCCCTTATGTGAAAGGATCCAAAATTGGATTGTTTGGGGGTGCCGGCGTTGGAAAGACAGTGTTGATTCAAGAGCTTATTCGTAATGTTGCAATTGAACATAGTGGTTTTTCCGTGTTTGTTGGAATTGGTGAGCGTACACGTGAGGGAAATGAGCTTTGGCTTGAAATGAAAAAAAGTGGAGTTTTAGATAAAACGATCCTTGTTTTTGGTCAGATGGGTGAGATGCCTGGGGCAAGGTTAAGGGTGGGTCTTTCCGGTTTAACAATGGCGGAGTATTTCAGAGACCGCGAGAATAAGGACACACTTTTTTTTGTTGATAATATTTTTAGATATGTTCAGGCCGGGGCGGAGGTCTCCGCGTTGTTGGGGCGGATGCCTTCGGCTGTTGGGTACCAACCTACATTGGCATCGGAGATGGGAATGTTGCAAGAGCGAATTACAAGTACTCAAAATGGTTCAATTACCTCAATTCAGGCGGTTTATGTTCCTGCAGATGATTACTCTGACCCAGCTCCTGCGACGACATTTCAGCACTTGGATGCCACTACGGTTCTTTCTCGAAAAGTTGCACAGGCCGGTCTTTATCCTGCTGTAGATCCCCTGGAATCTTCCTCTAAGGGTTTAGTTCCTGGCGTAGTTGGAAATGCGCATTATGAAGTAGCAGAAAAAATTAAAGTCATTTTGCAGAAATATAAAGATTTACAGGATATTATTGCAATTTTGGGTATGGATGAGCTTTCTGATTCAGATAAGAAGACTGTTTATCGGGCCAAAAAAATTCAAAAATTTTTTACCCAGCCAATGTTTGTTGGGGAGGTTCACACTGGGTTAAAGGGTAGATTTGTCCCCAGGGATAAAACTGTGAGAGATTTTGAAAAGATTGTGTCCGGGGAATGCGATAACCTTCCGGAACAGTCCCTTTACATGGTGGGAACTTTGGAAGAGGCCGTTGAAAAAGCGAGTATAAATTTGTAGTTGAATTAATAGAAGATTTTTATGAGCTTAAAAAGTTTTGATTTTGAAATTGTTTCCGCAACTTCTAGCAAGATAGTCAAAGTTGAGTGGATTGAAGTTGAGGCTTTGAATGGATGCTTTTTAGTTGGTTTTGGCCATGCTCCTTTGGTTTCAATAGTCAAAAAAGGGAATAGCCTCCTGTATAAAAAATCTGACGCCGATGAGCCTTCTGAAATGTTTGTTAGGGGTGGGGTTTTCAGTGTGGCAAATAATAAAGCCAAGGTTGTGCTTGATTTCTAATTTGAAAATAAAAATACTTTAGCGCTTTTTGCTTTGACTATTAATTTTGTTTAGGATAAAATCAAAATCTCAAACAATTAGTTCAATTAAATTATCCCGCTTTAAACTAGGGGTTTCCCAGGATCATGCCACTTTTATTGATGTGCTGAACAGAGTGGCATATGGGGGATAATTTTTTTTTAAGGTTTTTATGAAGGTAATTAGATTTTTTTGGGGTGACTTGCAGGGTAAGGAGCTTTTAAAGTTTGCCTTGCTTGCGCTGGGTTTTTTTTTCTTGATTGGAGCGTTTTGGCCGCTTAAAACCCTTAAAGAGAGTATTTTTATAAATATTGTCGGTACTGATTATCTTCCTCGAGTGAAGTTGGTGTCTTTATTATTACTCTTCCCTTTTGTTCTTTTCTACTCAAAGCTTGTAGACTTATTTGAAAAAGAGAAGTTGATCTATGTTATTGTTGTAATGTATACGATTTTTGGTTTTACACTTGTTTATTTTTTGTGTGACCCTGTTATTGGCCTTAGTAACACCACAGTTTCTCCATTTAGATGGATAGGGTGGGCTTTTTATCTTTTTGTTGAAAGTTTTATAACATTAATGCTTTCTCTTTATTGGTCATTTATCAATGATGTAACAACCCCTGAATCTGCTAAAAAAGGATATGGGCTTATTGCATTTGGGACACAGCTTGGTGGATTTTCCTTTACTTGTATAGGTTATGTGCTGTCCTTAGATCCTTTGAGATATGCCAAAAATGTGCCTATTATTACGAGTATTTCAGTATCAATGTTTTTTATGATAGCCGTTGTTGTTTTTATATTGAAGCGTTTTATTTTGAAAGATACCCTACATGGCTACGAAATGGTAGTCAAATCGAGCTCAGGGGAAATTACAAAGGAAGAGGTTGGTTTTGCAGAGGGATTAAAAATACTTCTAACAAGGCCTTATGTGGCAGGAATTTTCGCAATCATTTTTTTTCAAGAAATTATTACAACGTTGCTGGGTTTTCAATTTTCTATAATGGTTAAAGCTACATATCCGGATCCTGGACTTGTTAATAAATTTTTCTTCAATTATGCCATGTTGGTTCAGGGGATTGCGTGTTTGTTTGCTTTATTTGGCACTTCCTATTTTCAGCGTAAGTATGGGATTCACTTTTGTTTGGTTTCGTATCCGATTTTGCTTGGGATTAGTGTAATAACCTATCTTTTTTATCCATCATTAAGCACGATAACTTATTTTATGTTGGTTGCAAAATCATTGCATTATGCTTTTAATCAGCCTGCAAAAGAGAGTTTGTATATCCCGACAGTGAAAAATATTAAGTATAAGTCCAAAGCATGGATTGATATGTTCGGACAACGATTTGCAAAGGCAAGCGGATCCTTGATTAACGATGCTTTCGGTAGCTATTTGAGTGTTATAGGCTTTATAGCTTTAGGATTTTTCGGAATATGGATTTTTGTTTCCGAACTTATTGGGAAGAAATTTACACGAGTAATTGAGAATAAAGAGCTGATTGAGTAGTGGGATTCTCCAGGAGATTTTTCAATGCTGGAACGTCTAATCAGATTTTTTTGGGGAGACTTGACAAGAGAGGAGATAGGTAGGTTTGTTTTGCTTACTTTTACCTATCTTTTTATAATAGGAACATACTGGTTGATGCGGCCCTTGAAGGATGCTCTTTTCATGAGGATTGTTGGTAGGGATTATCTACCATATGCGAAAATTGCTTCAGTTTTTATCATGATCCCATTGATTTTGATTTATTCAAAATTTGTTGATCTGGTCGAAAAACATAAGCTGTTCTACATTATATTTCTTTTTTACGCAATTTTATTTTCATGCATTGCTTATTTTATATCGTACCCCAATGTTGGACTGGCCAACTCAACCCTAAGTAAATGGAGACTTATCGGATGGGTAATTTATCTTAGCATAGAGAGTTTTGGGTCTTTGGCAGTTGTTCTTTTTTGGTCTTTTGTTGCAAGTACGAATGATACGGTTTCTGCCAAGAAAGGGTATGCCTTGATAGTTTGTGGTGCCCAGGTTGGATCGGTGGTCGGACCCAGACTTGCTCAGATGGCAACATGGATAGGTATACCATTATTACTGGTAATTGTTGTTTGTGGAATCTTGATAGTTCCATTTCTTGTGAGCTTATTTGTATCTAAGTACCCGAATTTGAAAGAAGTTGAGCCTTATGAGGAAAAAAAAACGACTGGCCCAATAGAAGGGTTACGATTACTTTTTTCAAATATTTATTTGATAGGGATTTTGAGCATAATTGCGTTTTATGAGATAATTGGAACGATTATTGACTATCAAATGAAATTTTTAGCAGATGGGACATGCCATTCTGTTGAGACATTGACAGAACTTTTAGGATCATATGGATTTTATGCTAATTTGCTTGCTCTAGTTTTTTCCTTGATAGGAACGAATTTTTTTATAAGAAGATTTGGACTTATATTTTCGCTTGTACTTTTCCCTGTTTTAGTTGGGGGTTTGATTTTGACTGTGTGGTTTAACCCTCGGTTATATGCCTTTTTTATCGCAATGATATTTTTAAAGGGGTTTAGCTATGCTCTCAATAAACCATGTGTTGAGATTATGTATATTCCTACCAGTCGGGATATAAAATTTAAGACAAAAAGCTGGATTGACGCTTTTGGAAGCCGTTTTTCAAAGGCAATTGGAGCTTCGATAAACGCTCTTTTTGCAGACATGTCTGCGCTGCTTTTCTTTGGTTCAATAATATCACTCGGGTTGGTTGCATTTTGGATAGTTATAGCCTTTTTTGTGGGGATGACTAATAAAAAATTGGTACAAGAGGAAAAGATTATTACCTAAATTTTAGTCAAGCATCGAATCGAACAATATGTCTTTTAACACCCCATTTAACTCATTAATGAGTTCGCTCGTTGTTATTTCGTCTTGTAATATTGTGGCTATGTAGTCTCTTTTTTCTTCATCTGATGAAATGAGCTGAATTTGTTCTAAATATCCTGAATTGATTGATTTTGTGGCAGCACTTTTAATGGAATTGTTATCCTCATCGCTTTTCTGTTGTGTTTGGTCTTCATTGGTTTCTTCAGGCTGCTCTTCTTCTTGTTTTGCATTTTTTCTTGTTGCCTCGGCTGCAAATTGGACGACTGTCCCTACCAAATTCAATGTGGCTTCGGCCTTTTCTTTTTTTGTTTTGGCTCCGGTTATTTTTGCAACGTGGAAAATGGAATTTGCTAGTCCGTCTAATATTTGTGATGCTTGCATTTTGCGAAGTTGGAGTTCTTCTTGCATGCAAGATTTTTCGGGTTGATCTTGTGAAATAACTTTGTCATTTATTAAGAGTATTAGTACTAATATCTGAATTACTATATTTCTCTTCATAAAACTCTCCTTATGTATTTTATCTAAAACCTTCAATTGGCCATAGCTGATTGAAGCCGAGATGGGTATCTTCCAGTGGTTTGCCGTTTACAAGAATACTGATAAATTTGACGTCAAGCTCAACTTCTCTAACCGTTTTTAACAAGCTTTCAATTGTTAACCATTTATCCTGAATTGACCATTCTTGCCAAGGAGGATTTTGGTTTAATGAAATGTACGCTTCTTGTTCAGACTTGCTCAAGGCAACATTTTCAGTAATTATTTTTTTTGTAAATACCTTTTCGTCATAAAGCACAGAAAGCCACGCATCAATTAGTTGTTTTAATGTAGAGTGTTTATTTTCGGCATTCCAGATTATTATTGCATTGTTATGTTTGAGCTTTTCATTTTTCCAAAAGAAAAGATTGACGTTTTTTTGGGTAGAGTTATCTTTTGAGATCAGGCGTACATTGCTTTCGATTGGTGAAAGTGTCCAGTACACCACTAGCCATTTACGTTGTATTAAAAAAAATACAGAGCCACAGACCAGGCAAATCAATGTTAAAATGAGGTAATTAATTTTTTTCATATTATTATATTTAATTTAAAATACCCTAAAAGTCAATGTAAGTGTACCTTTGTTGTTTAAGAAAGATGGATTTTATGAGCAAGCTCAGTTTGTGTTTATTAGGTGGATTTTTATTTTACTGCTCTTCTGTGCTAGCAAATGAGCCGGAAGGCACCAAACTCCATGTAAGCTCTTTTGATAGGAAAGAGTATGCTACTAGAGTGAAAGCGATTTTGAGATATAAGCACCCATCCTTTATTAGACAAGCTGCGAAAACTGTTTTTAAGGAAATTTTATATTTAGCAGCATCTGGAGCTCTTGGGGCTGGGGTGATAAATTCCGGATCGGAAAAAGATCAGAATGCTTATGCGCAGGCCTTTTTGGTAGCTGCTGTTTCTCATTCAATTATGCGATTGTTATTCGATTATTTATGTTTACCCAGGGATGAAAATCTTAAAAATTTGGAGAGCCTTGAGAAATATATGAAAGAGACTTTATCCTCTGATGATATCATACTTAATAGAGAATCCGATTTATTATTAAAAATTTTTGAAAAAGATTTCGATATCATTTCTAAAAAATTAGATCAAGAGTATGGTGCCGGCTTTTTAAGGCGTTTGATAAGATGGATATTCGATCATCAGATTTTCTTTTTAGAATCTGCTGCATTTGGAACGGGCGCGGCAATTTTTTCAGATTCCATGGGTCCCAACGGCTTAGCCATAGGCATATGTATGGGGATTTTTTATTATATTGTTTTGGTAATCGTATTTGATCTTATTATATCTAGGGAAGACCAGCGCCTGCTAAAGATCGAAAAGTTTAGAGATATTATTGAGTTTGTTGAAGAGATTAAGCATAAAAAAACGGTGCTTCAGGTTCAGCCAGAAGCTTTATAAAATGGGTAAAAAAGAGTGGAGAGGGTGGGATTCGAACCCACGATTCCGGTTTCCCGGAATAACCGCTTTCGAGACGGTCGCTTTCAACCGCTCAGCCACCTCTCCGTGATATTTTACTTTGTAATTTACTCTGCTTTCTGTTGATTACTACCTGAATTTATTCCTATAATTAACAGAAGAGATACTGTTTTTTACATAATTATTTGCTTATTTTGTATTTTGCAAGGTATTATATCATATAACACAAAAAATACATTTTTAGAAGTTTTACGAATAGAATGGGGAGCTTCATATGGATTTTTCTAAGATTGGAGCAGTTATATTGGCTGCTGGTAAGTCAACTAGGTTTAAAACGAAGAAAAGTAAGCTTTTATTTAGCATTTGCGGTAGACCTATGATAATGTACCCTGTAAAGGTTCTGGAAGATTTGGGATTGCCAATAACATTAGTTCTTGGGCATCAAGCCGATCAGATCCAGTCTTTAGGGGAGATATGTTCTGTAAAGAATTTGTCATCTGTTGTTCAAAAAGAGCAGTTGGGGACTGCACATGCTGTTGCATGTGCAGCTGATAAGTGGCAGCAGTATGATAATGTATTAATTATAAATGGCGATATGCCTTTAATTACGAAGGATCTTATAAAAGAGGCAGTTGAAAAGCATACACAAAGTTGTGCTACTTTAACATTTCTTTCTACTTTGGTACTCGATCCAACAAGTTACGGAAGGGTTGTTGAGCTCGATGGCCAATTCAGTGTTGTTGAAGAAAAAGACTGTACATTTGAACAGCGTCAAATTAATAAAATAAATGCCGGGGTGTATGTTATTAATACCAGGTGGCTTGTAGAAAATATTAATAACATACAAAAAAGTCCGTCCGGAGAATATTATCTTCCAGACCTAATTCTAATGGCGTCAAAACAAGGTGTGATAATTAAAGAGATCCCTGTTGCATATGATGATGTCCGCGGGGTTAATAATTTGCAAGAGCTTTGGAATGTTGAGCAAATTAAGCGTTCAGAGTTTATAAAATACTGGATGTCGGAAGGTGTTAGGTTTGAGCTCGCGCAAAGTATTCATATCGAGATAGATGTGAAAATTGGACCGGGGTCATTCATTGGTACCGGTGCGCATTTGTTAGGAAAGACAGAGATAGGGGAGGGGTGTTTTGTAGGAGCTTTTTCGATTATTGAAAATACGAAAATAGGTGATGAAACTACTATTCACTCTCACTCTGTGATTCAGGACAGCGTGATTGGTAAAAATGTTCATATTGGTCCGTTTGCGCGTCTAAGACATAATGTTCAGATCGGGAACAATGTTGAAGTTGGGAATTTTGTTGAAATCAAAAATACTCAAATTGGTGATAATACGAAAACAAAACACCTATCATATATAGGGGATGCTGCAGTTGGAAGTGGCGTAAATATAGGGGCTGGAACGATTACCTGCAATTATGACGGTGTTAACAAGTATAAGACCGAAATAGAGGACGAGGCATTTGTTGGTAGTAATAACACGTTGATTGCTCCGTTAAAAATTGGTAAGGGTGCGTATACTGCTGGTGGGTCGACGATATCTCAGGATGTACCGTCAGGTAGTCTGGGAATTGGACGTTCACGCCAAGAAAATAAAATTGATTACGTACAAAAATTGAAAAGTAAAAAAAAAGACAATAATTTAGACCACACTGAAAAGGATATTGAAGAAAATATAAAATTTAATTTTATAGGGGCTGTTAAATCAGATACTGAAAAACAACAGAACCTATGATCAAATTTTTTCATATTTCCGATACGCATTTTGGTGTTGAAAATTACGGGAAGGTTGATTCTAGCTCTGGAATTCATTCGCGTCTCTTAGATTTTAGTAAAAGTTTGGAGATTTGTGTTGACCAGGCAATAGCTCAAGATGTGGACTTTGTCATTTTTTGTGGAGATGCGTATAAGACATCTAATCCGACACCAACGCAACAAAAGCTTTTTGTAAAGCAATTATTGAGGTTACAACATTCAAATATTCCTGTTGTGATAATTGTGGGTAACCATGATCATCCTCTTAGTTTTGGGAAAGCGCATTCGCTTGATGTATTTACATACCTTCCTGTGGATGGGTTTTATGTTTTTTCAAAGCCTGAGGTTTTAAATTTAAAAACAAAAAATGGGGTGGTTCAGATTGTTGGCGTTCCGTGGCCTACAAGAAGTAATTTGGTTTCTAATGAGCAACATAGGTTTAAAAGTAATTCTGAGATTACTAGATATTTGTCAGAAAAGGTTGGAGGTATAATTGAAGCGTTTGCGCGGTCTCTTAACCCAGATATCCCGGCAATTCTTGCGGCGCATTTAACCGTTAGTAACGGGGTGTTTTCCGGTTCGGAAAAATGTGCGATATTTGGTAATGATCCAATATTTTTACCATCGCAACTTGCCATCCAACCATTTGATTATGTTGCCTTGGGGCATCTTCATAGATATCAAAATTTAAACAAGGAAGGGATTCCTGTTGTATACTCAGGATCAATAGAGAGAATTGATTTTGGAGAGCGCAAGGAATCTAAGGGCTTTTGTAGCGTTAAAATTGATAAAAAAGTTTGTACATTTGATTATATTCAACTACCAATTCGTCCAATGGTTCAGATAGAGGTTGAGTTGGTTGATGGAAGGGATTTTACGCGGCAGATTATTGATGAGATTGAGAAGGTTGATATAAGTGGGGCAATTGTCAAAATTTTATATTATCTTAAGTCCGGCAAAAGTGACAAAGTAGATCTTTTCGCGGTATCTAGAGCATGTGCGAAAGCCTATTTTTTGGCTGCCGTTGTTCCGATTTTTCAACCTGCAGCACGTGAAAAACGTGCAGTACTTTCAGTTGATATGGATTTTAACCTGCTACTTGAAAAGTATTTTGATTCCAAAAATTTGGATAAACAGAGAAGGGCTGCGTTGCTCGAAAAGGCGCAAGAACTTCAAGCTCTGGCGGAATCCGTTGAGGAGTGAAACCGCACATCAAGGGCGAGGGTTTATTAATGCACAGCCACAAAGTTAATTATATGCTTGTCTGATTTTTAATAAGAATCCTCTAAATCTTAACTGTATTTAGTGCCTTTTGTAAGTTATCAAAAACTAAACCCTTTGGTTTTAGTGAGTTGAATATTTTTGACTCTTCAAGCATTTTTAGAACAATGTTAGATGCCCCACTGATCGCTACAGTTTTATTCTTGCTTTGTAAAAGTTCGATAATTTCTTCTAGTGCATTAATCCCATCTTGATCTATGAAATGTAAATGCTTTAACTCAAGAATAATGTTTTTATGCAAAGGGATCTGTTTTTCAAATCTTGCAACATGTGCTTGTGCATTTATGTAGGCCAATTCACCCTTTATAGAATAAACAAGTGTCTCTTGCCTTGAGCTTGCAGATTGGGAAGTTTTTTCTGGGATTGCTTCTGTTTTTAAGCCGCTCTCTGTTAACTCATACTGTCCTTTAGACAATTTATTCATGAATAGGAGCATGGATACCGATGCTCCGAGTAATATTCCAATAATCGGATCTTCAAGAACGGTTACAATTGCTACAATTATGGCCAGAATGAAATTAGTTTTATCTACTTTAAACATTTTAATGAAATGTTCCATCTCGATCATTCTAATACTAACCACTGTTAAAATTGCACCTATCACGGCCAAAGGCATGAATTTAAAATATCCCAAAAATATAAAAGAGATTAAAATTATAAAAATGCTACTTATTCCCGAAGAGATCTTATGTGTTCCACCACTACGTATATTTAAGGTGGTTCTTGCAAGGGCCGCTGTGGCAGGAATACCGCCTGCAAGACCACATGTGATATTTGCGAGGCTAAGCCCCAGCATCTCTTTATTTTTGTTATGTTTGGTTTTTGTCATTCCGTCTGCGATTCGTGCTGAAATCATGGTTTCAAGAATAGCTATGATTGAAACAGTTAGGGCAGGGATAATTAATTTAGGTGAAAATACAAAATCTGTTGCAAGGAACAGTTTTGGATGAAGGTTTGCAAATTTGGTTTCAAGTGTTTGAAGCTGTAGCGGAATTAATTTTTGTGTGGCCAGATAACCAAGTAAAATTCCGAACGGAGAGATGATTATTGCCCCTGGGATATTTGGGATTTTCTTTATTAGAATTAAAAGAATTACTGAAAATACTGTAAATATTAAAAAAGTTGTTAAAGAACCATCAGGGAGGTGTCTTAATGATTCAAGCACATTTTGTACGAAGCTTTCATGCGTTGGCAGATTTGATAATCCAAACGCAAAATTAATCTGATTGAATATGATTATTAATGAAACACCTAAAACAAACCCATTAATTGTGCTTGCTGGAACAAAAATTAAATAACGTTCCAGTTTGAAAATATAGGCAACAAAGATCATTGAACCGGCGATTATTGCAAGTGTTGGAAGAACACCCTGCCCGAAGGTAATCGAGTAAGCAGCCAAAATTCCGGATAGAGCTCCGGTAGGACCAATAATATTGTAATTGCTTCCCCCAAAAATTGATGCAATAAGCCCTGCCCAAATAGCGGTAATGACGCCCATAACTGGTGTAGCATGCGACGCGACAGCCAATGAAACTGCCAGTGGTATTGATACCAGAGATACAGCAAATCCGGATTTCCAGTTTTCTCTTAATTTATGGAATAAAAAAGAAAGATTTACGCTTTTATACATGGCTTACACCCTTTTATTAAAATTTTTAAGAATAGTTGAATTATAGATCCCCCTCAAAAGATAATCTTATAACTGTAGCTTTTGTTTGTAAAGGTATGATAAATATATAAGGTTTTATGCCAAACAAAACGCTGCTTTAGCAGCTAGATCTTTGCCGGAACTATATTTTTTGTGCTTTCAAGCCTATACCACTCATGTACAGATGGATTGGGGCTCTTTTTATATTTTATATTTTTGTACAATTTGAGTATGGGGTTAATGTTGATGCATGGAGCAAGATGGCATCTGGGAGATAAAATTTTTCTATCAAGTATGTTACGCAAAGGGATGAAATATGGAAAATTTTTTTCAATTAAATAGATCTCGTTTTTTATTCTTTCAATCTTTTTTTCAAAATCTTTCCTATTGTCAATTGGTTTGGAATAAATTATTGCGTGATTTGTACATTTAATAGAGTCGATCCCATAGTAAAAAATATATGCATATGACAAAATTATATCTTCAACTTTACATCCTGATTTCTTAATTAGATTAAAATCGAACAATTTGAAAGGATTTGCCTGATACATGCTACAACGTCCATGTATATAGAGCCTTTTAGACCTAAGCGATTGATTAAATTGTAAAATATTGAACTCGTTTTTACTCCCTACTGCAATCGGCTCAGCGTAAGTTACCTGAATGTTTTTGTTTTCAACTAAATTCATGTACATTAATGCTAATGAATGTGCGTGTAGTATGCAATCTGCATCAAGTTTTGCGATTAATCCATTCAGTTTTCGCTCACAAATTCCGGTATAAAAAGCATTCAAAATTCCAGACTCCGAAAAGATCATTTTGATGTTAATTTTAGAATTGTCTTGGATGAATTGGTATATTAACTTTTCTGATCCGTCTGTTGTGCCGTTGCATACAATTATATATTCTCTCTGAAATAAGTTGTTGATGACTGCATCAGTTTTTAATAAGTTTTCTAAAAAGTCTCTGATAGTTGCTTCCTCGTTTCGGACAGGAATTATTACGGAAAGTGGAGGTAGGTTTTTTATTTTATCTGACTCCATAAATGTATTTAAAATTTGGGTAAATTCATAATCAGATAACGGTTTTTGTATTTTATGGGTAGATGCTTTTTTCCTGGCCCTTATAATTAGGGAGTAATGGTTTGCGGAATCGTCTCTAATTCCACATGCTCCCGCAAAGTCTTCCTGTTTCGGCATGATTGCAGTCTCTTTTATGCCTAATTTTTTTAGGTAAAAGTCCAGCAGCTCATACGTAAATATTATATGATGTCTCCATCTTGGATCTGTATTTTCGTGTTCGTATCCAAGTCCATATATCTGTGCAATGGATGCTGTAGAATTTAGAAAATTAAAGCTTGGCGTGGAAGAATTTTTTATTTTGCCAGTCCCCAGCTCATTTAGTATGATTTTTGCATCGGGAACTGCTATGTGTAATTCACCGTCCTCGTGTAAAACTCTTATCCACTCTTTTAAAACTGATTCGATCTCTTCCGGTTTAAAATGTTCAAGAATATGTGATGCCCTAACTACCGTGAAATAGGAGTCTGGGAAAATGGATAAATTTCTTGCATCGCAAATAAAATCCGGTTGTCCGATGTTCGAGCAATCTATATTTGTTCCATGAATTTTTTTTTCAATATTAGATCCGCTTGCGATGTTTAGAATTCTTGGTAGTTGACTTGATAGTTTGAAAAATTGTCTGGTTTGGTTAGGCTTGTTTGAATGTGAAGAGTGTTCTATTGGGAATCCTTTTTTATGAAAATTTGTATTTTTACTGAAATTAAATTTTTCATCGAAGTGAATTTCTATTGAAATCTGAGTGGCTGTTTCATTAATAATTTTCACGTTTTTGCATCCGAAGTGGTCCATGATATTTTTTAACAAAAAGAGATTGCGTTTTTTATAGACTAAATTTTGTTGTATTCTCAAAAAAGTTATTGGATTTGCGTAATTTTGTTTTAATTTATTTATTATATAATCGATTTTTGAGAAATTAAATACCAGTTTTTGATTGTTATTAATTTTACTTAACTCGAAAAGCAACTTATTTTGATACATTTGATCTATGTCTATTTTGTGAATGTAATCGTCAATTTGTTCTTTGGACTTGAGTTTGCCAAGAATGATGGTACTTTGTTCTTGTATCATTAGATTTTGTCCTCTTTTAAAAAATATCTGTGAAGCAGTATATATATATAGTTTTAAAATAAAAGTCTTTATTTATATTTATGCAAAATTAAAAACATAAAAGCTTTTTGCTTGACATAGATCTTAGACCTTGTTACCATTTCGGTGCGTATAGTGTGGTTTATATTTAAAAAGTTGTTTTTAGAAAAAAATAAAAAAAAGTCCCTAAATGAACAATACTTTAAAGTATTGTTCGCCCCCCCAACCCTCCAGCTTGTCCTAAGTTGGAGGGATTTTAATTTTCAATACACATAATTTGACTGGATGGGCCTTTGATAATTTGCTTATCAATTTTAAAAATAGGCTGTATAAGGTAACAAGACTTTTGAGTTACGGATTTTTTATGCGCCTGGTGCTTGTCTAAAAAGTGTGTCTCCACTAAAGGTTTTTTGTTTAATGGATGCTTTGGAATAAAATTTAGAGACGTTAGTCTAAAAACATCATATCCGATAAAGTATTTTCGAAACACTGATTTTTCATTTCCCCAAGAGAGCTCAAGCCAAGATAATAGATTTCCCTGAGGTGATTTGGTTATTGTTAACCCTCTTACTGATGGCAAATCAAGTTTTGAAAACTTATTTTTCAACTCAGGCTCAAAAGAGTATATATTTTTCTGTTTTCGTCCACAACCAGAGATCAAAAAAAACAGAACCATAACAATAAAAT
>CAZSLQ010000002.1:16619-17264 GCA_964607885.1 uncultured Pseudomonadota bacterium | reverse complement strand
CCCTTGACGTAAGATGCAAACTGAGTAGTAAATGTTTTTATATCATCTAAATTTATTTTATTTAAAAAGTTTTCTTTTAATAGGAATAAAAAAAGTACCTCATCTGTTAGCGGATATGTCTCATGTACCGGTTGTTTAAGAATTTCAATTGCTCTTTGGCCTCTGTCTAAAGCTTTTTGGCTTGTTTTATCCAATTCCGACCCAAACCTTGCAAATGCAACAAGATCATTGTATTGTGCCAAATCAAGTTTTAGGGATGATGATACAGATTTCATTGCCTTTGTTTGTGCAGTTCCTACTCGGGAAACGGAAAGTCCTATATTTATCGCGGGCCTTATTCCTATATTGAATAAACCTGTATCCAGTATTATTTGCCCATCCGTTATTGATATCAAGTTTGTTGGTATATAAGCAGAGATATCATTTTCTTGAGTTTGAATGATTGGAAAGGCTGTCAACGATCCTCCGCCAAGTTGAGGAGATAGTTTTCCCGCACGCTCTAACAATCTTGAGTGAATATAGAAGATATCTCCCGGATATGCCTCTCTTCCCGGTGGTCTTTTTAATAGTAATGAGAGCTCTCTGTAGGCAATCGCGTGTTTACTTAAGTCATCATAAATAATTAAAGCGTGTTTACCTTGTTTC
>CAZSLQ010000002.1:8179-16609 GCA_964607885.1 uncultured Pseudomonadota bacterium | reverse complement strand
GCGGTATCTTTGGCGTCAGCATTAACGATTAGTGTATATTGCATGGCCCCGTTTTTCTCAAGAAGGTAAATTAGTCGTGCCATATCGGATTGTTTATGCCCGATTGAAACATAAATGCAAAAAATATCTTTGTCTTTTTGATTAAGTATAAAATCTATGGAGAGAGAAGTTTTCCCTGTTCCCCTATCCCCAATCAGAAGAGCTCGCTGGCCTCTTCCAATCGGAAACATGCTATCAATTGCGGTTATTCCCGTTTCTATGGGTTCATTAATGGGTACCCGGTCAATAATTCCGGTACAAGGTTGTTCCAACGGCACAAACTTTTCTTCCTTTATGCCGCCTAATAAATCAAGAGGTTTCCCTGTAGCGCTTATCACGCGTCCAAGAAGTTCACTGCCTGCTGGTATTGCTAAACACTGTCCCGATCTTTTGGCGATATCTTCTTCCATAACAAGGTTTGTGCCCTCAAAAAGTATTACCGAGACAAAATCTTCGTCTATATCTAAAATTATGCCCCTACCGCCGTTTTCAAACTCAATTACCTCGCCAAAAAATGCGCCCGTTAACCCGAATACCTTACAAATGCCATCACCGACTTTAATTACAGTTCCGATTTCATCGGGATATTTTTGGGGTTTTTGGCTGAGTGCTTTTTCCAGCAAAGATATAAGGTCGCTATCTCTTTCTTTCATAATATGGCCCGTTGATATAGATTATTTTTAAAAAAGTTAAGATGTTTTTTCACCGAATGTTCCCACAACAAATTATTACTTTTTATTCTTATTCCGTTAATTAATTTTTTGTTTACGCAAAAACTAAGTCGCGTATCTTTTTTAATTAAATTGTTTGCAAAATTTGTGATTATGTTCTTCTGGTTACTATTGACTTCATGCGAAGTGCAGATTTGCAGCGAAACGATTCCCTTTTTTATAAAATATTCTTCGGCAATTCTTCCCAGTATTGCATCTAAGAGATATACCCTTTTTTGTTCAATCAGCAAGTGAATTAGTAGGGTTTTGCTTTTACTTAAGTCAAACACCTTGCATACCAGGTCTGTGAACTTTAATTTTTCTGTCATAGAAAGTTTGGGAATGCTTAGGACGGCATAAAACATCCTGTTTTTATGTAAAAATGATTTTAGGTTTAACAAGTTGTTAACCATCTCATCTGTTATTTGATCAAAATAAACATTTAGGTAAGCAATTGCATATTTTTTTGCTAATGAATTACTTTGGGTATACATACTTTGATATCTCTTTTAATTGTTTCCTAATTTTTTATCAACAAATTTTCTATGAGATTGTTAAATAAAGGTGCCCCACTATCCTTGGTGTATCTATCTGTAAGCTCCTTTTCTGCTAAATCCATAGCCATAGGCAATGTTTCCCTACAAACATGTGTCAATGTATAGTTTTGTTGTTGAATTTTCCTTTTTTCATTAATCAAAATACTGTTTTTTTGGTAAAAGTCTTCTTTTGTATTTTTTTTATCCAAAAGAAATTGATGCCAAATTTGCATGTTTTTTTCTAGGGTATTTAAAAGTTTATGTTGCTGCCGAATCTGTATTTCAATTTTGTGTTGGTTTGATATGATGAGGTTCTCTTTTTCAATTAAATTAGTCTGTGATTCTCGTTCTTCTTGTATCTGTTTTTTTAAAAAAGGGACTAAATGTTGCTTTATCAGAGAACAAATTTTGTAAACGAGTAAACCGAATATTGTTAGACTAAATGCGATATCAATAATTCGAATTTTAAAGGGCATTAGAAACCCTTTCTATTATTATTTTTTTACTTAGCTTTATAAGGTCTTTTATATGTTCTGGGTCATGTGTATAGGAGAATTCTGACTTAATCTCCGGTAGAATTATAGAGGGTTCTTTATATTTGGCTTGAGTCTGGTGTTTAAAATCAATGAGTTCTTTATTTTTTTTGCTTAAAAGGTGTTGAATGACAAGTTCTTTTTCATTTAGGTGCGAAATTAAAAGATTTCTCGCATCCGTTTTTTTGTTAAGCATTTCTATTACGGGTTTTAAAATAATTTTGCGAAGAAAAAAATAAGTTATCCAGAAATTGATAACTTGAATAAAAGCCGTGCAGTTAATTTGCATTCAAATCCTTGTTATTTCCCAACAAAGAATATAAGCATTAAAGCAATCACCAAACAGTAAATTGAAGTTGACTCAATAAATGCAAGAGCTAGAACCATTGTTTTTGTGACCAGATTGGCACATTCAGGCTGCTTTCCAATACTTTCGCAGGCTTTTGATCCCACAAAGCCTTGTCCAAGAGCAGGACCTAGAGACCCTATTCCTATGCAAAATCCGGCTGCAATATACGCGGCAACTTTAGCTGTTTCAAAATCTGCCATAATAAATCCTTTAAAAATTTGAATACTCATCAATGGATGTCAACACAAATTACATTATATTTTTTTTGTTAAATAGTTAATAGTTTTTATAAAAAAGTCAGCTTAGCGTGTTCTGCATGTGCTGGCCACCGGTTGCATGAGAAATGTCTAATTTCTGATAGAATATTACACAATTATAAATATGTTTATTTTTGCATTTAGTATTTTTAGAATGTGGAAGGGTTTATTTTTTTATAGAATATGCTAACTTGAACCTTTAATCAGGGTTGGATGTGCCAATGTCGGGGTTCAGATCTAAAACCTAATTTAAGGTGAAGCAAAACCAGTTGTATCGAATTTTTAAGTTGACATAATAAAGCACAGATATTTAATTTGGTATAAATGTTTTTCTTAATGAATGGGAAATTGTTTTATGAAGTTTAGGTGTGTGTTTAAATATGCTTGGTTGATCTGTTTGGTTTTAATATTTAATGTACATGGGGAAGAAGGCCTGAATCTTTTTGAAATGGATTTTAGTGGAATTGATTTTGATAAGGTCAAGGAGAGTGAATCGGCGCTTACAAATGGACAGAATATTGATGATGAAAATCTGAAGATAGCTGCAAGCACCATAGCTCAGTGTATTCAACAACCGCTATGGAAAAGTACCAGAGCTCCGGAGGGTAGAGATATTCTTTATCATATTCCTTATAAAATTGCTGCTATTGAGTATGGGGGTTTTGCTGGAAATATATTTTTCAATATGACCAATAGGATGAACGCTTCAGCGGAAAGTCTTTTGGCACAATTCGAGGGACAAGATTTAAAAAATTTAGAGGCTCTAGTCGATCTGTTTCTTGGGGATCTTTTTGATGCGGCAGATCAAAACGAGCTATCAAGTTTAATTCCTCTTATGGGTGAGATTACTATCCAAGAGCGTAAGTTTGGAGCACTTTTACAGGGTGGATTTATAAAAGGTCCATTTACGGCACAGATGCATACATCTTTGCAGGTAGCAGAAAGAAATTTTTATATATGTAAAAGGCGACAGGATGAGATTAAGGCATTGTTTGCAAAATATGGACAAGGTGGGACATTTAATGAAAGCGAGCTTTACCGGATTCGTTTTGGAATGGGTGATACAAGGCTTAAACTTGGGATTAATACTTTGAATATGACAGATTTTCAAAATGATGTTGGCTTTGAGTGGATAATTCCTACAAGTAGGCTTTCGCAAAGCCAACGTGTAAAAGCCGATCCGGGAAGAATTCTCAACGACTCTAGTACAAACGAAGCCTTGCAAGAGGGGATTGTGGATGTTTTAAAAGGGATTAGAGATTATTTGATTGACCCGACTCTAGGGAATAGTGGTCATTTTGGTTTTGGATGTTACATGGAGTCTAAAATAGATATGTTTCATAGGTTAATGCAGTTATGGTTACGTATGTCATATGATCAACTTTTTTCAGGAACGGAAGATCGTTTGTTTATGTATAAACAGACGATAACCCATGAGCAGCTGGATGAAGTAGTCATAGGTGGCGATATGAAAAAGATAAGAGAAACTTTACAGCAGTATATACAACAGTATATTTTACCTACAGCATTTAAATCAGAGGTCTATCCGGGTGGCGTATTTAATATGGTTTTGGCGTTAAGTACAGAAGTTAAGAAAATGAAGTTTGCAATTGGATACGATTTTTACGTACAACAAAGAGAGTCCATTAGAAAGCTTTATAATACAAATGTCTCACTTTTTGATTTGAGAGTAGAGGATACACAGGCTGCTCGCGTTGAGCAACATAAAATTTTTGCAGAAGCGATGTATGAGAAACAGTACAAAAGATGCGATTTAGGAGTTGGTTTGGGAGGAGACGCTGCTATTCTTAGTCGTGGAATAGGGGATGATTGGACGGTTTATTTCAAAATAGCTACAAGCTTTTAATTTTTTAAGGGAAGGCTTCTATGAATTTTAAGAAAATAACTTTTTTGGTAATGCTGGTTTTTTTACAAAACAATTTAAATTTTGCACAGGATGAATCAAAAGATAACAAAGAAACGACAAAAACCAAACAATATAAAGGCAGAAAAATTGATTCGCCTCTAATGAAAATTTTTAATTCCATTCTTGTTCAGTTTCCGACAACTACTCTGAGAATGACGGTGGCAGCACAAAGAGCTCAGATTATTTTAAATAATATTGAAAAACTTAAGCGTGTAGGCGTTACAGAGAATGGAAAAATAATTTATTTTGACAATAAAAATGAAGAAGAGGAATTTATTAAAGAACAGTTAAAATCCGTGCTTGAGCCTGTGGAGCGTTTTTTTGAAAATGTAAAAGAGCATATGAGTATGGTAAAGGGTCTGTTGGCTCAGAGTTTAACAGAAGACAAAATTGAAAATTCTATTATTTACAGAATTTTAACGAATGTTGAAGATTCATTTCTAAAATACAGTTGTTCCATAATCACATCTATTCCTGAGTTAGAAAAATCGGCAAAAGAATTTGTTGTTTTTTTTGCAGATATTAATGCCAGCTTGAATGATGATGCCAAGAAGGCCTTTTTTACATTTATAAAAAATAACCCGAATATAATGGGAAAAAAGTAGTAGGGCATAATTAAAATTAAAGGTGCGCTGTGGGGGAAATGACCGAGGTTGTTGGAGTTGTAGCAAAAGTAATTTACAAGAATAATGAGAATGGTTTTGTAATTTTTTCCGTAAAAATTAGCAGCTCTAACGAGATTATTGCCAAAGGTTATCTGCCAAACTTGCAAGATGGGGCAAGGGTTACTTTAAATGGTTCGTGGCAATTTAATCCTAAGTATGGGCGACAATTTGAGGTAAAGGAATGTCAAACGGATCTTCCTAGTTCTATGGATGGGATAGAAAAATATCTTTCTTCTGGAATGATTAAGGGGATTGGTCCAAAATTTGCTCAGCGATTAGTGAGAAAATTTGGTGAGAAAACTCTTGAAATAATAGACAAGGATCCTGATCAGCTATTTCAAGTTGATGGAGTTGGAGATAAACGTGTTCAGCAGATTATAACTGCATGGCAAGAGCAGAAAGAGATTTCGAGGGTAATGGTTTTTTTACGTTCAAAAGATGTTTCGGCCTCATTTGCGGTAAAGATATATAAAAATTATGGAAATGATTCAATTGAAAAAATACAGCAAAATCCATATAGATTAATCGATGAGATTTGGGGCGTTGGGTTCAAGACTGCGGATAAAATTGCTCTTAAACTTGGTCTTATTCCGGATTCACTTGAGAGAATTAAGGCTGCTTTTGTGTATGTTATATCACAGGCTGCCGGAGATGGAAATTTATATGTTGAGCTTGACCAGGCAAAGGAAAGGGTTGCAGATCTGCTTGAATTCGAATTAAGCGGGTTACAGGAGCGTTTAAAAGAATCATTGTATGATCTATACATGCAGGATAAAATCAAGTTAATTTCGCATAAAGAGAAACATTTTATAACATCACCACAATTTTACCATTCTGAAAAAGGCATTGCAAAACGGGTAAGATATCTACTTGAACACACGGACGAGTGTATTTTTGATATTGATAAAATTTACAACAAAATTAGGTTACCCGATAGTTTGGGTTTTGAATTAAATGAGGATCAACAAAAGGGTATTCTCGCATGTTTGCAGAATAAAATCACAATTATTACAGGAGGTCCCGGTACCGGAAAAACAACGCTTATAAAGCAGCTTATAAATATTCTGGAGAGTTACAATGTCAGGTTTAAACTTGCAGCACCTACCGGTCGTGCAGCAAAAAGAATGTTTGAAAGCACAGGTCGATATACCGAAACGTTACATCGCTTGCTGGAATTCACACCGGCATCTATGGCTTTCTCTCGTAATGAACAAAATGCGCTACAACTCGATTTTTTGATTGTTGACGAAGCTTCGATGATAGATGTTTTCTTAATGAATGCGATTTTAAAGGCTTTGCCTACAAAAGCAACACTAATTTTGATTGGTGATGTTGATCAGTTACCATCTGTAGGAGCCGGCGATATTTTAAATGATATTATTAATTCCGAACAGGTTCCTGTAATTCGGTTGAATCAGATTTTTCGTCAGGCGCAAGATAGTATGATTATTGTTAATGCCCATCGCGTAAATAATGGCGAGTTTCCAACTAGTCTAGGATCAGGTAGACGTGATTTTGTTTATCTAAAACGTGATGAGCCTGAAAATGCGCTGGAAGATCTTCGCGAAATTTATTTAAAAAAATTACCAAAACTAGGAATAAGTCCGGATGACGCCATTGTGCTTGTGCCGATGAATAAGGGCATTGTTGGCACACAACGTATAAATCAAGAGTTGCAAACAATTTTAAATCCGGTAAATGACCCCGAAAAACAGGTTTTAGTTTTTGGTAATGTCTACAAAAACGGCGATCGGGTTATGCAAATAAGAAACAACTACGATAAATTTGTTTTTAATGGGGACATCGGTAAGATTCATGATATAAATAAAACTGAGCAAAAATTATTTGTAAATTTTGGGGATCGAATTTTGGAGTACGATTTTACCGAACTTGATGAGCTTGTGCTTGCTTATGCAATTTCCATTCATAAAAGCCAAGGGTCTGAGTTTGCTGCAACAGTAATTCCGATATTTATGCAGCATTTTATTTTATTACAGAGAAATTTAATTTACACTGCAATCACAAGAGCTAAAAAAATGTGTATCATGATTGGTCAGGCAAAAGCCATTGCTATGGGTGTTAGAAATGCTAAGAAGGCGCAACGATTAACTTTTTTAAAAGAGTATTTGACTACTGAACTGGAAGCCAGATAGAATTTTCTTTTAGTTACGTTTCAATGGGTTAAATTTTAAGAAGTTTATGATGCAGAAAGAAAATCAAGATTGTTTGGATGAGTGCTTGTTTGTTATTTTGGGCGGAACAGGGGATTTGGCAAAACGTAAATTAATTCCAGCTATTTATCGACTTGTCTTAAAACATAAAATTTGTAAGTTTTCAATTGTGCTTGTCTCTATTACACAAACGTCAGTTGCAGAAATTTTTGACCAAGCGAAGTCTTTTATTGATAAGATTGATATTGATATATTTAGCAAGATTCAGGAGAAAACCGTTTACTTTAAAATGGATTTTAACGATAGCGTAGCTTATACGCACTTGCGTAAATTATTAAATGATACCGAGCACAAATATAATTTAATTGGTAATCGTATTTTTTATTTTGCGACCATGCCACATCATTTTGAAGTTATTTCAAGAAATTTTGCAAACCATAGGATTGTTCCGGACAAAAAAAAGGTCAAATCGTTTAATGATGTTCCCTGGACTAGATTGGTTTATGAAAAACCTTTTGGTTATGATTTAACATCGGCGAAAAATATAAACAAATATATAACACAGATTTTTGATGAGCAACAGATATACCGTATTGATCATTATCTTGGCAAAGAGCTCGTTAGCAACATTGCTATGATTCGTTTTACAAATAGAGTATTTGAGCCGCTATGGAATAGTGATCATATTGCTTCGGTCTCGATAAATATATCTGAAGATATGGGGGTTGGGGCTCGAGGCGCGTTTTATGACTCATATGGTGCGCTTAAAGATATGGTTCAAAGCCATATGTTGCAAATTTTGGCACTTATCGGTATGGAATCCCCTAAAAAATTGTCCGCAGATTTTATTCGGGATGCAAAAGCAGCCGTATTGAAAAAAATTACTGTAAAAAAAGTTATACTAGGTCAGTATAATGGGTATCTCTTAGAAAAAGATGTAAAGCCAAATTCTAAAACAGAAACATTTGTTGCCTTGCGGTTGAATGTTAATAATAAGCGTTGGCAGGGCGTTCCATTTTATTTGAAAACCGGCAAATTTTTAAATAAGAAAGAGGCATTTATAGAGATAACTTTTAAACGTGTTGAATGCTTGCTTGATTTTTGTCCAAGCCAACCAAATTCATTGAAAATAAAAATTAGCCCGGATGAGGGTTTTTATCTTGGATTAAATGTAAAAGTTCCTGGGGTTGCAAATGAAGTTGTCCCGGTTTCTATGGACTTTTGTCATTCTTGTTTGTTTGGA
>CAZSLQ010000002.1:2258-8169 GCA_964607885.1 uncultured Pseudomonadota bacterium | reverse complement strand
TCATAAATGGAGATCAGTCTGCATTTGTTAGGTCTGATGAGGTTGAAATATCATGGAAAATTTTAAAGCAGATAGATTTGAAAAAAACACCATTACATGTTTACGAAAAGGGTAGTTGTGGCCCGGTTGAGCAGGAAGCATCATACAAAATATAATTTTTTGAGGTTTAGATGAAAATAGGCATAATTGGACTTGGGAAGATGGGTAATGCGGTAGCTTGGAGATTGATAAATGATAAGCACTTGGTTTATGGTTTTGATACCGATCAAAACCATTTGAGTTTGGCATTTCGTGATGGCGTTGTGACGTGCGCAAGTTTACAGGATTTATCAAAACAGGTAGATATTTTTTGGCTTATGGTACCGGCTGGTCAAGTTGTCGATAATGTTATAAATGAATTGCTTGTCCATCTTAAACCGGGGGCAGTAATAGTTGATGGGGGTAATAGCAATTTTAAAGATTCGGTTCGACATTACCAAAATTTAAAATCCAAGAAAATTTATTTTATAGACTGTGGAACCTCTGGGGGGTTGCATGGTAAGGATTTGGGCTTTTCGTTAATGATTGGTGGAGATAAGAAAATTTTTGAAAATCTTGAACCCATATTCAAATCAATCGCAGCTCCTGGTGGATATGCTTACATTGGCCCTTCTGGCGCGGGGCATTATGTGAAGATGGTTCATAACGGGATAGAGTATGCATTATTGCAATCCTACGCTGAAGGGTTTCATCTTTTAAAAGACGGTGCATATAAGGATTTGGACCTTGAAGAGATCTCAAAAATTTGGAATCATGGGTCAATAATCAGATCGTGGATTTTAGAACTAGCGTGCAGTATTTTTACTAAAGACAAAGACTTGGCCGATATCTCCGGCAAGATTGGAGAAAATAAAACCGGCCGCTGGACTCTTGATGAAGCAAAAGAACAAAATATACCTGTGGATTTGATTGAGAGAGCAATTGAGATTAGGGCTTGGTCCAGGCAAAGTGGAGGTAATTATGCAACCAAAATTGTTGCCATGCTTAGAAATAAATTTGGTGGGCATGAATTGGGGAGAAAATAATGCAAAATTATAAAGTTTTTGATATAAGTTGGCCCATAAATAAAGATACGGTTGAATATAAAAATAAGGGCGTTTTAAATATAAAGACAGTTAAAGATGTTCAGCATGATGATGTCCATGAAACGCACATGACTTTGGATATGCATACGGGTACCCACATTGACGCTCCCAAGCATTTGATCAGAGATGCTCAAACTGTTGATCAGATTTCATTTGACCATTTACTTGGATATTGTAAAGTTCTTGATTTGACACATGTCGAAGAAAAAATCGTTGAATCAGATTTACATGGGTTTGATATTGAAGAAAACGATATAATTCTGTTTAAAACAAAAAATAGCTTTTTTTCTGATATCGGTAAATTTGAGCCCAATTTTATTTATCTCGATAAAACAGGGGCACAATATCTTGCATCAAAAAAAGTTAAAACGGTTGGGATAGATTATCTTGGTATTGAACGCAATCAGCCAGGGCACGAAACGCATAAAACTCTTTTTGGATCAAATATCATTATTATCGAAGGAGTGCGTTTGACAAAGGTGAAACAGGGCCAATATTTTATAATATGCTTGCCAATCAAGATTGAGATGGTGGAGGCCGCTTGCTCAAGAGCTATTCTGCTGAGCCTGTCTGATGCTTGAAATTTTGTATCCTCTTAGATAGCCATTTATTCGAGTTTTTTAAAATTTAGTTCCTTTATTTTTGCTTATTACAGAGCTATTTTTATAAAAAAAAAATCTTGCTTGAGGTCGCGGCTTGAGTCTGGTAAGATGTCCCTTGACTCATAAATTTAGTCGTAATAAATTTTGTGAAAATTGTTAAAAATTTGGGGTTTTGGGTCTTTTTGATTTTTAAAAAATTTTGCTAAGTAGGTTTTTATGTTTAATGCTTATATTGTTCGCATGAGTACATCTTTCATCGACATTCCGGATAAAATAGCCATGGCTATATATTTCTCAGGTTGCAGCATTCGCTGCAAAGGTTGCCAAAATGCGCTTTTATGGGAAAGAGATGAAAATACAAAGATTTCCATGGAAGAGGTTTTGGAAAAAATAAAAAGTAATGTTTTAGCGGATAGTGTAGTTTTTTTGGGAGGGGAGCCAACAGACCAAATGATTTTTTTAATTGAGCTTTGTAAAAGAATTTCGAATTACAAAGCGCTTTATACCGGAAGAGAGTTTGAGGACTTACCACAAGAGCTGACTAAGAATTTAGACATGATTGTGTGCGGTCCTTATCGGCAAGACCTTGCCATAAAAGGTTTTCCCGCGTCAAAGAATCAAAGATTTTTAAAAAAAGTAGGTGAATCATGGATTTGTCAAAATTGCCAGTAAGTTTTTCTAAAGATTTTATAGATGTTTACAACCAAATGTCCGAGGCTATCCTAGAGGTTGAGGGAATCGCTCCGCATCAGCTTGATATTCCCAACATGGCGCAGATGTATATGAGCAAGCACACGGCAGATATGTCAATTGATGATAATGCGAATGTAAGCGAATCCAAGGCTTACGGAAACTATTTAAGTGAAATTGCAAAAAGTTGGTACAAGCTTATTGGTTATTACGAGTTGTATAATATTTTAGTTAAGGAGGTTGGTGCATCTCGTGCGGCATCACTTATGACCTCTGTTTGGTATGGAGATCTTTATTTTCACGATAGTACTTCCATTATGGTTCCCTACTGTTGGGCATATTCGACTTCCTTTATTTTATTTGATGGTAGTAGATGGGGGCAGTTGCACTCGTTGCCGGCAAAGCATAGTCGTTCGTTTATCGACCAGGTTAAGGAGGTTACGATTGAGCTGGCACAGCAGGCTGGAGGCGCTATTGCAATAGGTGATTTTTTTGTAAATTATACATATTTTGTTAAAAAGAAAAATTGGGATTTGGCCAAACAGGAAGATGTGAAAGCGATAGAAAATGACTTTCAGTCTTTGGTGCATACATTGAACAAGAAGTTACGTCCTTCGTTTCAATCACCGTTTACAAACCTTTCGATTTTTGATAGGCCTAATCTCGAGCATCTTTTTGCTGATGTTTGTTATCCGGATGGGTCCAAACCCGATATTGATATGGTTGAGAAAGTACAGCGTATTTTTTGCGACTGGTTTAAGCGTGGTGACCCTAATACAGGGTTACCATACCGATTCCCCGTTGTTACACTCAATATTCGCATTGATGAAAATCAACAAATTATTGATAAGGAATCGTTTGAATATTTTTCAAAAATTAATCTTGAAAAAGCGTGTTTTAATATATATATATCATCAGGAAACAAAATAGCCAGCTGTTGTAGATTGGTTAATGATTTGGACTTGGCAGGGGTTGATAGTTTTGGAAATGGTGGTGTATCCCTTGGATCGCATAGGGTTGTTACGTTGAATCTTGCTCGAATTGGGCGTTTGTCTAGAAAATCAGAAGATGTGTTGTTTAAATTGTTACAGAAAAATCTAGATGACGCAAAAATGTTGTTAAATGCCCATAGAAAGCTCTTAAAAGCTAATATAGCATCCGGTTTTCTTCCGTTTTTTAATTACGGAATTATGCATGAGTCGCGCATGTTCAGTACATTCGGATTGAACGGTATTTATGAGTGTGTTAGCGAGATGGGCTTTACTATGCTTTCAATTGAAGGCAGGGCGTTGGCTCACAAAATTTTAAAATTCATTAAAGATTATGCTTATAGAGCAAGTAAGGAAACGGGTAATCCCTTTAATATTGAGCAGGTTCCCGCAGAAAGCTTGGCAGTAAAATTTGCAGCGAAGGATAAGTTGCTTTACGGCATGGATTATCCGTTGTATGCAAACCAGTTTATTCCGCTTTGGGTTGATTGTGATATATCGGAGCGTGTTAAGCTTGACGGAGAGTTTTCACGCGCATTAACCGGAGGTGGAATATCACATTTAAATATCGGGGAAAAACTTACCCATCCAGTACAAATGGAGCAATTAATCAAGTATGCAATAGATTGTGGATGTGAGCACTTTGCGGTTAATTATAATTTTTGTCGTTGTAAGGATGGGCACGTTACGGTTGCAGGTCCGGTGAAGAGTTGCCCTATTTGCGGTGTAGAGATCAAAGATTACATGACGAGAATTATAGGTTATTTCACACCTGTTTCAGCTTGGACCAAGGCACGTAAAAAAGAGCATAAACAAAGAGTTTTCAAGCAAAATGGTGAGTTGGCAAATCTAGGATTATTGGGTCAGCAAGTATCGCAAAATTTATGATAAAAATTAATAGCAGGAGTTTTGCAAAACTCCTGCTATTAATTTTTATAACTAAAATATAATTTAGATGCTTTCAATTCTTATAATTGTTTGAGGTTGGCGATGGCCTTTTTTTGTTCTCACTTTGTGACGTCTTTGGAATTTGAAAATTACAACTTTTGGTGCTTTATCCTGTTTTATAATGCTTGCCTTTACAGAAGCATTTTTAATGAACGGTTTTCCAAATTCAAATTTGTCAGTATCGCTTTTTCTAAATAAAACTTTGTCAAATTCAATTTTGTCCCCGGCTTGACCTTCTACTTTTTCAATACTTATAGTCTTACCAGGTAGCGCTTGGTACTGTTTCCCACCTGTTTCGATGATGGCGTATTTTTCAAATTCAACGATATTTTGTGCTTTTTCCATAATCAGCTTGTCCTTCTTCCGTGATCGAAATCATAAAAAACTCAGATTACACAAGCTCAATTTTATCATATTCTGGTTATCTGTCCAGTTCCCCATAACAAAACCTTGTAGAACTAAGCTTATAACCCTTAATTGTCCGATAATATTCTTATTGTAATTTCCGTTGCTTCGTCCAAAAGGTTTATAACTTTCTCAAATGCGGGTTTGGAGATCATGTCTTCTAATCTCTTGAGTTCGGCAGGAGACAACGTTTTTAATGTCTTATTTAAAAGCTCTTTTACCTGCTTTTTTTTATTTGTGAGCTCTTCACCAGCCTTAATGTGAAAGAATTGTGCAATTTTCTGAATTGCAAGGTAGAGTTTTTCACCGCAAAGCGTGGAGATCTTTTCTGTTAATTCTTGTGTTTTTACCGGGTCTGTATTTTGAGTAGCTGCGTTGTTTTTTTCAGGATGTGTTATGTCTATTTGGTTTAAGTTGTTTATGTTCAGATTTATTATCAGCGCCTGAATTTTATCGAGTTCTACATCAAGTGTTTTGGACCCTTGTACAATTAATTCAGAGAGTAACTTGGCCAAAAGAGAGGAGCTCTTTGTGAAGTCTTTAAGCTGAAGCTTTTCCTGCAAGGTACTATTAATCAAAATTAATGTTAATACCTGTTTTTTAATCTGTTGGAGTTTGGCATCCAATTTATTTGGATCAGATATTATTTTTGCAACATGTTCATTGTCCTCGATACAAGCCAAAGCGCTGGCCATTACCGAGTTTGATAAATTTAAATGACTGTTAAAACACGATAAAAATAGTAAAATACAGCTAGATATGATAACTTTTTTCATAAAAAAACCTCCATAATATTATGAAATAAGTATGCTTGATTATTATATAATCGTCAAAAGGGGTGATATTAATTCAAATTGAATTTGTTTTTTAATAATTTTTCATCAAAATGTGGTTTTAATGCATCATAGAAGTCATTTTTGATCTTTTCCAACCCCTCGTTTGAATCAGATTCAAACCGTAGGCAAAGGGCAGGCTGAGTGTTTGATGCTCTTAAAAGGCCCCAACCGTAACTTGTTTGAGCTCTAATGCCGTCAATTGTGATAGATTGCACGTCCTTTTTTGCTGCAAATATGTTTTTTACGTCATCAACAATTTTAGTTTTATCGGCCTCTGTTATGCATTTTATTTTAATTTCCGGAGTATTTTGTTTTTG
>CAZSLQ010000002.1:0-2248 GCA_964607885.1 uncultured Pseudomonadota bacterium | reverse complement strand
GTCATCGTACCCAAAGTATCTGTCGTTGAAAAAAAAGTGGCAACTAAGTTCACCGGCCAGTTTGGCATCATATTTTTTTATTGCATCTTTTATAATTGAATGTCCTGATGGTGAAATTTGTGGGGTTCCCCCATCTTTAATTAAAGATTCAATCAAACAGCATGAGCTTTTTATATCGAAAACTATCTTGGCCCCGGGGAATTTTTCAAGAACTGTTTTTGCAAAGATCGCCAAAAGCTTATCGCCGCTTACAAGTTTTCCGGTTTTTGTCATAGGGCACATGCGATCGCAATCGCCATCTAAACCTACTCCCATCTCAAAATCTGATCTGTTTAACTCACCGGCAAGTGCGCTCATGTTTTCGATGACAGTTGGATCTGCTTCGTGATTTGGGAAGGTGCCATCTACTTGTTCAAAAAGTGTTTGGACTCCAGACCAGCCCATTCTTTTTATCAGCTCCGGCAAGACTGTTCCAGCAGCTCCGTTCCCGCAATCCACAAGAGCTTTAATTTGTAGATTTTTGAGATGAGCAAAATGGTCTTCTAGATAACCTATATATTTCTCGATAATATCAAAATTTTCGATTTGTCCTAATTTTCCGCTTTCATTTTTATAAAATTTTTGTGATTGTAAAATGTCCTTAATTTCTTGAATTTGGGCTCCAAATGCACCCCAAACCTTGATCCCGTTGTACTCTTTTGGATTATGTGAGGCCGTGATCATGACAGATGCAGGATTATCAAAATATTTTACAGCAAAGTATGTGACAGGGGAAGGAACTGTTCCCAAATCGATGACATTAAAACCTAAATCGATTGCTGCTTTTGCCAAATTATCAAAAATCGGTTTTGAGTGAATCCGTCCATCCCTTCCAATTAGTATGGTATGCATAGAGGGATTGTTTTTTTGCAAAAATGTGGCAATTGCAAGTCCAAGATTGTAGATTTCATGCAAGTGTAGCTCTTTCCCTATGACTCCGCGGATATCATACTCTCTGAAAATGCAATAATCCATATCGCAGCCCTTATCTGCTAATTGATAAAATAGGTAACTCCTAACTTATGAGTCTAAGCTAAAATACAGATTTTGAAAGATATTTTTCATTTGGCAGGGCTTACAGGCATTAGCGGTATTTGCTTTTTAGCACCTTCGTCCACCTTGGGCTTAGAAGGGGGATTAGTGCTTTCTTTTGAAACAACAGGTGCTGTGATTTTCTTTTCTTTTTCTTCTTCCTTAATTTTAGATTTTACGTCTTCAACTACAGGGGCAATTGATTTTGAATAAACTTCTTTTGAAATTTTTACGACCGCTTTACCCAAAACGTAGGTGATATCTACAAATGAGCTGAATCCATTTACAAGAGTGTTTTTCCATGCCGGATTTTTTTCATTGAGTTTTTCAAAATATTTTTTTATTTCAGGATTGCTTTTTAATGTGTTTTGTAAACCGCGTACCTTGCTCTTTACTTCCACATACTTTTGATTTAATAATATCTGTATCTCATCAAACTGTTTTATTAAATTATCCAATTCGGAAATTAAAGCTTTTAATGCAGCCTCAGACGTTAAATTTAACTTTGATTGGGATTGGGATTCTGTTGATTTAGAGTTTTTTTTTCCCTCGGAATCTGCATCATCTTTTGACAGGTAAACCCAGTTTTTGAAGGAGGTCCACGTTCTTTGTACCCGTGTGATTCCGGTAGCCATCCAATCGGTTATGGTGTTGTAGGATTTGTGCCAGACAGTTTGTTCTGCTTTTGGAGTGGGTTGCGTCTCGGTTCCGGTCTTTGTCTCCACAGGTTTTTGAACCGGTTGTGCCTGAAGTTCCTTCTCGGCTTGAGAGACTTGAATTTGTAGCCCTTTAGCTTGTAGATCGGCTATTTTGCTTTGCACTGTTTTTACCAGATCTTCAATTTTTTTAATGTCGCTTTCAAATTTAGGAACTGTGACATCTTTTAAATTTTTTTGCAAAGATCTTAAACTTTGAAGGTTCTTATCGACCTGCGCAATTAGGTTTTCGGCATCGGCAACACTGTTTTTCTGGAAGATCTCAAAGCTAGTTTTTTTCGAGTCTAAGGCGACTTTTCTTGCTTGTCCAAGCTTATCCTCGGCATCAGAAAGCTGTGTTTTTAGCTCTTTTTTCATTAAATTTAGTTGATCGAGTTGCTTATAAATTTCGTCAAATTCTTTTTCATGAGCCGAAGTGCCTTGTATTGTGGCTACCGCTGGCTTAACCGCAGTGACAGGCG
>CAZSLQ010000001.1:77058-86294 GCA_964607885.1 uncultured Pseudomonadota bacterium | reverse complement strand
AACTCAACGTAGAAAAAGTACAAAAACCGGACCTGTTGCACAACGCGGACATGATCTCTCTCATAAAATTCAGATATCGCTGAAAGAGTCTTATCTCGGATGCAAAAAAGATATAGATATTTACCGCTATGAAAAATGTGACCAGTGTTCTCAGACAGGGTGCAAAGCGGGAACAAAACCAACAACTTGTGCCGCGTGCCAAGGACTGGGCACAGTTCATCATAAAAATGGATTTTTTGTTTATAGCCAACACTGTCAAGAATGTATGGGACAAGGTTTTAAAATAAAAGATCCCTGTCCTAAATGTCACGGCCAATCTCGATATCAAAAATATGAAAAGCTCTCCATCTCAATTCCCGCAGGAATATACAACGGTGCTGAGCTACGAATCCATGAAAAAGGTGATGCCGGAATTTTTGGAGGAAGTTCAGGAGATCTTTATCTTGCAGTTGAGGTAAAATCTGATACAAAATTCTACAGAAGAGATGACAATCTTGTAACTAATATAAATTTAACTTACCCGCAACTTGTTCTTGGCTGTCAAATAGAGATTGAAAATATTGACGGAATAAAAGAGACCATAAAAATTCCCCGCGGATGTCAGGTAGGCGAGGAGATCAAAATTTCAGGCAAAGGATTTCCAAGATTACACAGGTCAGGTAGAGGAGATCTTATTTTTATCACCCAATGCCACATCCCCACAAAATTAACTGAGGATGCAAAAAAAGCATTACTAAATTATGCTCAACAGATTGGAAATGACTGCAAAGATGAAAATGGTGGAATCTCCGGATTCTTTAAAAAATTTCTAGGTTAATTAAATTTATCTTGAAAATATTCCCTGCAAGAGTTTAAACTCTTAAAAAACTTTTGCAGGGACAAGATGAGTAGTGTATTTCTTATAACAGCAATTCTATCTTTACTAATCTCAAATAACTTATTTTCCATTGATAAAGATATTCATATCAATGGAATTAAAAAAATTTTTGATAATTTTCACGCCGTTGAAACAGGTGCACTGTATCGATCCAGTCAACTCAAACCAAGCCGACTGAGAAAATACATAAAAAAGCTTGGAATCAAAACTATAATTAATCTACGAGGAATAAATCCTAAAACACATTGGTGGCAAAGAGAAAAAAAACTTGCCAAAGAATTGGGAGTAAATTTTTATAACATCCCTTTTAATGCAGGAAATTTTTCAAGCAAAAAAAATTTATATAAACTTTTGTATCTTTATGAACATGCCCCCAAACCAATCTTAATTCACTGTCGTAATGGAGCAGACAGATCCGGAGAGGCCGCCGCGCTCTGGATTTTGGAACATCAGGGCAAAGGAAAAAGGGAGGCCTTTAAACATTTATCAATTAAGTATGGGTATATCAAATTTTATCGCCCTGCCAAATACTATTTAATAAAAATGTGGCAGGGCAAAAAATGGTTAGCAAGTAATTATTTTCCGGAAACGTTATAACTTTAAGATATCTCTGATTCTTTCAAGACCAAACCCTTATTGACTTTTTTTGTAGGAGGAGGCCCCATCTTACTACCTTTATTCTTAATCAGAGGAACAAATTGTGTGATTGTTAGCAATGTATCATCAGTTGATATATCTGCAGCCTCGGGGCTTAATATACTGCTTTTACAATCAACAGTTACGGTTTTCCGGTCCAAGCCGTTAACACTTATTCCAACAACCGGAACATCTACATCAAAAGTATTTACATATTTTCTTGTTCGAACCTGCGCAATGGCTTTTTTTGCAGTTTTATCACGTTTTAGTTCTATTATACATCCGCTAATATCATCGCCTCTCTGAGTTCTTAAAATTAAATCTGCTCGTCCTTCTCCAGTTATAAACTCAGCATAACACAAGAAGCTGCCCATAAAATTCACTACGCTATATATGACAAATTGGGCATACTGCTCAAGATGGACCCTACATTTTTTTGGTATGGCGTTAAAAATTAGCTCTAGTCTTTCTTTAATATCAGCGTCTTGGGGGCCGCGTGTCGTAGCTGCTGCTGCACTCGAGCTAGACGATGCCGCTGCCGCCGGAGCATCATCAATAAGCCTATCTGATAAATTTAGGGGCTCCAAAATTGCCTCGTCACTCGAAGATGGAACAAGCACATTAGAGGTATTTTTAAAGAAATTCTTTTGTTCGTAACCACCGGAAATATTTACTACTTTTTCCTTCCGGTTAGCACCTTCGGTAATTGAAATTTTGCTTTTTTTTGCACTTATTATTTCAAATTCTATTTTATAATTTTTATTTTTTGCCGTGTGTAAGTTTACCCATATCTTATTGTAATTTTTAGAGGAATACACGTAATCGGAGGACATGCCATTCCTTTCAATCAGGTTACAATTAGTCAGACACATTGCCAAACATAAAAAAAGAGATTTGTGATACTTTATCAAGTCCTCTTTTAGTGTTGACAGCCTCTTTTTAAAATTCATCCGCTCTCCATGCTTAGGATTCATAATAGTACTTGGAATTTTTTTGTAAAAAGAATCAAAAAGCCTAAGCGCCTCATTTTTATTGTCTTCATTAAACGCCTTTATAATATTTCTACAGTAATTCGGCGTAGGGACTTCTGCCTTTATTGCAGATTGTGGTTGGGCGCCCATTGGGGTTGATTCAACACGACGTTTCGCTGCAAACATTGAATTTGTTATAAAAACAACAGAAAAAAGTATTAAAAATAGTTTCTTAAAATTCATAAATAACCTCCAATTAATATTAAATAAAAACTTACTGTATAGCACATCTAGATGAGGAACCAGTCTCCACTAAAGCAATTTCAGACTTAGTTATTTTTTCTTCTAATAATTTTTTTATTTCAGAAAAACCTAACATCTCTGCCATTGCAATCGGGGTCATACCAAAATTATCAATACAAGTAATACTTTTTTGCCCACCGTTATCCAAGATTATATTAATTAAGGCAGGGTCCCCTGATTTAACAGCGTAATGTAACAATGTTTTCCCTTTTCCATCCCTAAAATTGACATCAATACTACAATTCAAACTTTTAATTAAATTCTCTAGCACACCACACAATTTACTTTTTATTGCAGCTTTTAAAGTTTCAAAATCAACCTTAGCCCCATGAACAAGTAAAATGTTTATGATTTGAATATTTTTTCTGCTTATTGCTACTTGTAGTGGTGTTAATCTTTTTGTATTTGGGGAATTTAGAATTTTAGTTACAATTGCTGGATCTAGGGTTAATAACCACTTTACAAAATCATTTTGGTCATTTTTAATCGCAATGTGTAAAACATTGTTTCCCTCGTTAGTTGTGTCAAGAATCCTGAAACCCTTTTTCATTAATGCATAAACAAGAAATTTAGCTCCTTTTGAGGCTGAGATTAAAATTGGGTTTACTCCTGGGTACGCAAAAATAGTTCGACGAGAAACATCTGCAGTTTGAGGAAAAAAGGTTGTTTCGTAAAAATTACTAAATAACCTCCGATCTGATACAACATCTAGGGTCGCTTTAAATTTTTCAAGTTTGTCACAATTTTGCGCATAACAACATCCTTGCGCTATGTCTCTAATTAAATCGCAAATAATGGAGCTTGTGCAATGTATTTGACATCCTTTATTTGATCCACGAGCTAGAGCATTACAACATGAATATCTAATCAGTAGTCTACCTATTTTATCAAAAGTCAAAAATTCTTGAGTACTTAAAAACTGAAAAATCGAAGAGTCATCAAACCCTTTTTGTAAAGCTTTTTCAATATATTTCAATAAATTTTCATCTGTCAAACCGGACAAAAATGTTTGGATCGCGCTAGAAAGATCCTCAGCGTTCTCCTTCTCTTCGGAGAAATATTTCGAAACAATTTTAAATGCATCTCTACACGATAATAGACATTCTGGATTTTCAACCTCACAAGATAAAAAATTACGAAGCATCCTAGAAAGAAGAACTTTATCTTTGGCCAATAATCGGAATCTTTTGCACGTTTGTGCTATCTTTCCTAGAGATTGAACATCCAACCAAGAAAATATTTCGATAATTAAATAATCACAGGTGTTATTTAAATAATCTATACTTGCAACTGTACTCTGTTCTGTTGATGCCTGGCAAACTGCTGATTCTGGATTTGATTTACTTCTTTTTCCAGGATTCCCAGGTTGAGCTGAACCTAACTCAGATCCGGATATCTCTTTACGTTTTTTGCTTTCTTCTTGCTTTTGCTCATCATCTTGCATTGCAAAAATATTCACATTTTGCGCTGTAAACAAAAGTAATGAAATAAGTATAATCTTTGATTTCATAATAATAACCCCCACAAAAATAAATATTTTTAAATAATATATTTCTATAATATCAACTTATTTGCAATTTGTAAAACACATTAATACTCGGTATTTTCTTTTAAAAATATCGAGTATTGCATTTAAAGAAATACTATTTATAATTGCATAAAAAGTGTGATTTTTGTCTAAAAAGGAGAGTTTTTATGAATTTCCGCATGTTTTTTTGTGGAATTTACTTATTAAATTCCGCTATGAGTTTATTAGCAAGCCCAGACACTCAAACAATTTATAGAAGTGATATTAAATACACGGTGAGAAGTATTGCCGATAGTTATATCAAAGCCAAAAACGTGGATCTTTACGCACTACCCAATAAAATCCAATCAGATTATGCAAACAGCCTAACGGTAGCGGGAAATTTATTACTGGAAACCTGCTGGAATCAGGGGACACTTTATATACATTACGACCAGATAGAAATGGTTACCAAGCAGGAGGTTGATAAATTTATAAAAATAGCAAAAAGTGTCGTTCTAAAACCGGATATAGATAAAAAAATAAATGATTTTTTATGCGATCTTTTACATAAAAATGGATTAACAAAAGATGACGTTTTAAAGAGTGATGAAAAAGAGTTCCAAACACTGCACCAGCATGTAAAAAACAGACTAAACAAAATAATGGCCAACCATTTTTGCTCATATGTCTACACAGGAGAGATAGACACGGCTGTAATTGAGGAGTTCACGTCGCTCATAAAACATGTTAAAGATCAAGATAAAATAGATACAAGCTCTACTTGGCAAGATTTTTGGGACTGGTTATTTGGAAAAGATACACAATCGAATAATCCAACTCCAAAAACAACCCACACATGCAAGACCTACCTCGATTACGATATAATTCATAGCTACGAGATAGAAGAAACAGTCCTTGAAATTTCTAATCAATTTTTAATCGACAGCAAATATGAACCGGAAAATATACCTGCAAGAGTTGTATCCGATTATAGCGATGCGGTACAAAAAATTATATCTCGAACAAAAGATAAAATGGGTTATCTCCACAGCTTGTACGCTTATGAAGTTAAAAAATTAGCCGAAGAGGAACTTCAGTCTATAATTGATAAAATTAGATTTAAGGGCGAAATTTGCAGTATCTGTCTTGATGAAATTAGGCCAAAAGAAGTCCTAGGCTTCTTGGATTGCGGACACTTTTTTCATAAGGACTGTATCGAAAAATCATTAAATTATAGATGTAAATGCCCTTTGTGTGGAACATATACGGATAAAATTGATCACACAGAAAAAGTTCCAAAATAACCAAAACTACATAAATTTGCCGGTAATATAACTCTTCTTGATTTTACTCAATTGCCTCGTCCTTGAGTTTTAAAACCAACTCCTGAAATACCTTGCCACGATGTTTGTAGTTTTGATAAAAATCGAAGCTTGTTCCGCTTGGGGAGAGTAAAACCTGATCACCAGGCTGCATAATTTTTGTGATATCAGAAATAATATCTTCAAGCGTGCCAAAGTTACACGAGAAAGAGCCAAAGTCGCTACAATTTGGGCCGTAACAGTAAACTTTTTTAAGCTCTTTAATTTTGGCCAACTCAGAAATAATTGGAGAACGATCAACCCCTTTATTCAATCCACCTAGAATGAGAATCACAGGCCCCTTACTCGCAAGCCTTTTTACTGCTGCCAAAGTAGACTGAATAACGGTTGCTTTTGAATCATCATAAAAACTCACGCCCTTTATAGTTGCAAAGTGCTCAACCCTGTGATGATTGTCTTCAACAATAAATGATTTATCTCTAAAAGATTTTTGCAATTCTTTAAGATCTACCCCAAGCAGATAAAGACCTGAAATTATCATAAGCCAATTCTGAATAAAGGTAACTTCGGGAAGAACGGAAAGATCGAATATCATATTTTCAAAATAAAGCTTGTCTTCTTGCCTATAAAATATTTTAAAAGATTCTAAATTTAGTGATTTCAAAAAATCAAAATCCGGCTTTGAATCAAATACTAAACACACTTGAGATTTTAATTTTTTAACCTGTTCAAGAAAAAAAGGCCTAACTTCGTCTTGTAGAATTTGGTCTGAGAAAAGTGCATACTGATTCTCATTCTGATATCGAAATAAATTAAACTTAGCATCAAAATAATTTTTTAAGGTTTTGTGCCTATCAAGATGGTTAGGGAAGCAGTTTGTAAATAGAGCCAAGTCAGGTGCAAAATATTTGCTAAATTCAAGCTGAAAGCTAGACAACTCAAGAACCCCAATATCATAAGCATCTTGCTGCTCAATTGCCTCAAGCATTCCAAGGCCTATGTTTCCGCCAACAAAAGGTTTTAACCCGGATTTTGAAAGTGAAGCGCTCAACGGCTTTAAAGCCGTTGTTTCGCGCGAAATCCCGCCATAGCCACTTTCATCCCCGATTTGAAAGCCTTGGGGTTTTATGGCGACGGCGGACAACATGCCCAAAAGCTTTGTGGATGTTGTTTTACCAAGCGAACCGGTGATTGCAACAACAGGTTTTTTAAAATATGAACTGAAGATATCCAACTCACAAATAAATTTTTCACGCACCGAATAAAAGTCGTTAAGATTTATTCCAGGACTTGGTATTATCAGATCGTGCAAATTAATAAAATCATTCATGCTAAGTGACGAATTTTGGTCCCAGATATCAAATTTTAAAGATTCTAAATCTGCGTCAAGATGCTTTAAATTTAATTTTTTTTTATTTTGTAAAAAACTTAATGCCGATTTACCAACAACTCCAAAACCAAGAATCCCTATCTTCTTCTGCATTTCAAATCCGATCAACTATTTAAATGCAAAAAGTTTTCTATTGTTTTAATAATTTTTGTCGTTGAAAATCCGGATAAAAAATTAATCGTTTTTACCCTACCACCATAACGCTTTACAATATCGCTTCCAATCATATTTTCAGCGTTGTAGTCCCCACCTTTTACAAAAACGTCAGGCTTTAAATATTCTAAAAGCTCCTCCGGGGTATCCTGCTCAAATGACACTACAAAATCTACAACACCCAAGGCAGCAATAACCTCAGCCCTATCTTTTAAGGAATTTATAGGACGACCGGCACCCTTTCCAAGTCTTTTAACGGAACTATCAGAATTAAGTGCAACAATAAGAATATCCCCTAGTTTCTTTGCCTCTTTTAAAAGATGAACATGCCCGGAATGTAGAATATCAAAGCATCCATTCGTGAAGACAACCTTTTTCTTTCCCCTACTCTGCCAATCAAGTTCAATTTTTAAATGTGCCCAATCGGAATAAATTTTATCTGTATACTCCATATCTCGATCAAGTAATTCATCAAGGCCCACAACATAAGTCTTAACATGCGAAATTGCAATAGCTGCAGCCTTATTTGCCAGCTTCAAACAAGTTTCAATTGTAAGATTACTACTTAACCCTAGCGCAATAAAAGCAAATACCGTATCCCCGGCTCCTGCCAATCCGTAAATCTCTTTCGTTTGCGTTGGGGCAGAGATAACTTTATCATTTGAGATAAATTTAATCCCCTTTTCCCCCAAGGTTACAAAAATTCCATCCAGATCAAGCAAAGTACACAGATGCTGGGCATTTATCTCCAAACCGTCTTGCTCATCCAAGCCAAAGGCACTTATCATCTCCCCAATCTCTTTTAAATTAGGCTTGATATAATTTACACCCTTGTATTTAAAATAATCCGGACCACTTGGGTCAACCAAAAGAATACAACCCAATTCCTTTGCTTTTAAAATAACATGTTGCAAAAGTTCCGGAGTTATAAAACCTCTATCATAGTCTGAAATCAAAACAAGCATTCCCGGTTTAACTAAGCTTTCAAACTTATCAATTACCAGGTCGAGTTCACCTTGTGTCAACGGATTCCTACTCTCAGAATCAATACAAATAAGTTGTTGGTTTTTAACAACAACTCTTTTTTTTAAGGTTGTTTTTCTTTCCGAACTTTCAATAAGACCATCGGTAAGCATGTTGGCATTTTTAAGCAAAGATAGGACATTGCGCCCGGCAAAATCTCCTTTTCCAATCATGCTTACAAAAACGGTGTTCAAACCAATATTAAAACAGTTTAGGGCCGCGTTTCCGGCACCGCCTAAACAGTATTCATAAGACTGTTCGCTAACAATCGGAACCGGAGCCTCTGACGAAATTCTCTCCACATTTCCAAAAAGATACTCATCCAGAATTACATCGCCAAGAATCAATACATCTTTTTTGCGATAGCCTTTTAAATTATTGATTATCTCTTTCATAGCAGGTACCAACCCAACTTTTATATAAAAATCTTGCCCTACAAACCATTATGAAGTAGCTTGTAACTACTTATATCACATTTTTTAAATATCAAAGGAGCAGTAAAAATGAAATTGCAAATATCATATAATTTTACCGATCTTAACCAAGCGCTAGAGGTTGCGCGAAAAACGGTTAATTATGCAGATATTCTTGAGGTAGGTTCATTACTAATTTACAAAGAAGGCGTAAATGCAATCAAACAGTTTAAGATCAACTTTCCACAAAAACCAATCTTCGCAAATGTAAAAATATCAGAGAATATCCAGAGCTCAATTAGCCTACTTGCTCAAGCCGGTGCAAATATCATCTCCATACTAGCAGGAATTCCGCATAATACCATAAAAAAAGCCGCTGATGAAGCAAAAAAATTAGGTCTCACCCTTGTTTTGGACGTGATTGATATTCCCGATGCCAGCCAAATATCTCTTGATGCCAAACAGTTGGGAATAGACATAATTTTAGTGCATCAGCCATCAATCGAGACCGATCCCGTAGAATTTGCCTCACAAATACAAAGCATACAAGCGAATACAAAAATCCCTCTCTTCATAACAGGAAGAATAGATAGAGACAACATCTACCAGATAATTAATCTCAAACCACAGGGTATTGC
>CAZSLQ010000001.1:53232-76940 GCA_964607885.1 uncultured Pseudomonadota bacterium | reverse complement strand
CTCATCTCGTCAAACCACTGAAGGATGCTAAGTTCGCACCCGCCAAAAATATCCGCCACCTTTTTCTGGAACTCCTCCTGCAGGGATTCACCACACAGAAAATACTGCTCTAAGACCTCCGTTGGGAACCATTCCGGCGGGCATCCATGCCTGTTAAGAATAAAAATTTCGTGGGTTTTTTTATAAAAATCAAGAACCGCTTTTACAAAATCAATCTTCTGCTCAACATCACCTCTAAATTCTCTTGAATTCAAAAAATATAATCTAATGAAATCTGCAACTCCCAATGAAACCATAGCAACTTCAGCATAGTGCCCATAATCATTTGCTTCGTGGGACATACTGGAAATATTGTCGACGGCCTTCTGACAATCATCCAGGTAGCCACGAGGCATAGAAAAAAGATTTACAAAAACAAAAACGATAGCAATTAAAAAAATCTTAATCTTATCCATGAAGCTCTTTTTTTTGGATGATGAAACTTATGCCTTAAAACGCCGTCATTCTAACAGTTGTCAACCTCTGTGTCAAAAGTTAATTTGACTATGATAAGCGTTTTGTGTAATAATTAAAAAAATGTGAAAGCGAGATTATGGAAATTTTAAACAGATCCCAGTTAAATAATAATAATCAAAATAATAATAACCAAGAAATTGGTAGCCGGGGTATTGTTTGAAATAAAAACATAAGTAAAAGTAAAACCCCGGCTAAAACAGCCGGGGTTTTTTAGTTTAACCTATCTAAGCAAGGAGTCGTCCATGTTGTTCTGTTGTAAGGAGTCTGGTCTTACTAAAAAATATACCCCTCTACTAAACTTACGTGAAACAGAAAACGGTATCTCGTTAGTGAAAAACTTTTTCCAAGAAAAATTGGCAAAATCGCTTAATCTAACTAGGGTAACAGCTCCGATTTTCGTAAAAGACGGCACAGGAATCAATGACGACCTAAACGGCATCGAAAAGGCTGTTTCGTTTTCAATTAAATCCGATAACTATTCAAAAGCAGTCATCGTGCACTCACTTGCCAAATGGAAACGAGTTGCCCTAGGCCATTATGGCTTTGCTCCGGGTGAGGGTCTTTATACCGACATGAATGCCATTCGTGCAGATGAAGATCTGGACTCATTACACTCACTTTATGTTGACCAGTGGGACTGGGAACGAGTGATAACAAAGCAGGATCGCTCACTTGATTTTTTAAAACAGATAGTTGAATCAATTTATAAAGTTATTTATGAGACGGAAATAGCAGTTTCCAAGCAATATTCACACATTAAGCCTGAACTCCCCTCCAGCATTTATTTCATTCATACGGAAGAGCTTGAAGAAATATATCCAACGTTGGGTAGAAAAGAACGAGAAAATGAAATCTGTAAAAAATATGGTGCCGTATTTCTAATTGGAATCGGTGGAGCGCTAAAAGACGGCAAGCCTCACGATGGCAGAGCTTGTGATTATGATGACTGGTCAACCCCAACACATAACGGATATAAGGGATTAAATGGAGATATATTAATTTGGAACCCTGTTTTAAACTGCGCATTTGAACTGTCTTCCATGGGAATACGTGTTGACAAAAGTGCACTAGAAACTCAAATTCAGCTCACAAGCAACGAAGCAAGAAGGGGATTATTGTACCACCGCATGCTTTTAAATGACCAATTACCCCTGTCAATTGGCGGAGGAATTGGACAATCGCGTTTATGTATGTATTTTTTAAGAAAAATGCACATTGGTGAGGTGCAAGTAAGTGTTTGGCCCGATTTGATGATTCAAAATTGTTTGGATAAAGGAATCTTGCTGCTATAAAAACTTTGTATTTTGTGGTATCTTAGATCATCAAATTTTGGTGTATATCGCTATTTAAGAGAGGATTTCCATGTCATCAAATAATGTTACACTTGAAAAAATAGTCTCATTGTGTAAACGCAGAGGATTTGTTTATCCATCGGCTGAAATTTATTCAGGTCTTAATGGCGTATACGACTTTGGTCCTTTAGGCGCTCTACTTAAACAAAATATCAAAAATGCATGGTTAGAACACATGTCCAGTTTTCCAGAAGAAGTTGTTTTTGTTGACGGCGCAATTCTTGGAGCACCGGAGGTCTGGAAAGCATCCGGACACGTTGATAACTTCAGTGATCCTCTGGTTGATTGCATGGCATGCAAAAAACGCTTTAGAGCAGATGAGTTCAAGCTTGAAGATGGGTGTCCCAACTGCGGAGCTAAAAATTGGACTGATGTAAGACAATTTCAACTTATGTTTCAAACACAGCTTGGGGCTGTATCTGATGCAAGCAGCATAGCCTACTTGCGTCCGGAAACGGCTCAATCTATCTTTATAAACTTTAAAAACGTAATTTCAAGCTACCGAGTAAAAGTGCCATTCGGAATAGCACAGATTGGTAAAGCCTTCAGAAATGAGATTACACCCAAGCAGTTTTTATTCAGAATGAGAGAATTTGAGCAGATGGAGATGGAGTTTTTCTGCAAAGGAGAACAGGCTGACCAATTTTTTGATCTCTGGGTTGCAAGAAGACAAGAGTTTTTTAAGCAAATAGGCTTGACCCCTGAAAAGGTAAGAATAAGACCACATGCCAAAGATGAGCTTTCACACTATGCAAAGGCATGTTTTGATGTTGAATACAACTTTCCTTTTGGGTGGAAAGAGCTCGAAGGCATAGCAAATCGCACAAATTTTGATCTGTCTCAGCACTCAAAATTTTCAGGAAAAGAGTTAGCCGTTTTTGATGAGGAAACAAAAACATCTTATATACCACATGTAGTGGAATGTTCTGTTGGAGTTGATCGCTTATTCTTAACTTTACTGTTCGACTCTTACTATGAAGATGAGGTTGAGGGGGAACCACGAATTGCATTAAGACTTCATCCTAAGATGGCGCCAATAACCGGAGCAATTTTGCCTTTAACCAATAAACTAAAAGAACAAAGCGAAAAACTCTTTTTTGATTTAAAAAAGCAGGGCTTTAAAATTCAGTATGATACTTCGGGTTCAATTGGAAAACGTTATCGTAGACAGGATGAGATTGGAACACCTGTATGCTTTACTTTTGACTTTGAAAGTCTGGAGGACGGTAAGGTTACTGCACGAAATAGAGATACATTACAACAAGAACGTGTTTCAATTGACAGTTTGCCTGAGTATCTAAATAAGTTGATTAAGTAAAAGAAGGGCCGTTTTTAAACGGCCCTTATAATTTTTCCCGAAATATTTATTTTTAGAGCATCGCCTTAAACTTGTTAAAGACTTCGTCTATTGTAAGCTTAGAGGCATTAATTTCTTCTACCTTAATACCATTTTTAGAATAAAAATTAAGCACATCTTCTATGTATCTTGCATATACTTTCAATCTTTCACGGACCACCTGCTCGGAATCATCAGGCCTTCTAATTAAATTTGCACCGCATTTCTCGCATATAAGTTTATTGTTATCCTTCAGTAACCTCAGTGACGTTGTAGACTGGCAGGCCTTGTTTTCACAGATGAGTCTGCTTGTTATTCTATCAACAATCTCTTGTTCAGGAACATTTAAAGATATAACTCTAAAAGCATGATCTTTAAATTTTGAATTTAATAAATTGAGAAGAAGCTCTGCCTGTTTTTCTGTCCTTGGGTACCCATCTAAAATGACCGGTCTGTCACCGGTTGTTTCTTTTTCAAGCCAATTTTCAACCATATCCGTAATCAAATCATCCGGAACAAGCTTGCCTTCTTTGATAATTGATGAGATCAATTTGGACTTTTCATCATCTCTACTCATTGCGGCGCGACATAAATTGCCCGTGGATAAAACCTTAAAATTAAGCTTAGAGACACAAAGTTCGGCAAGCGTTCCCTTCCCCGAACCTGGGGCTCCCAAAAATGAATATATCGTTTTTCCCATCTGTTTACCTCCTATTTCAGTTACATGTTTACTTACTTTTTCGCTTTTTTCCGAACTAAAATTACATGCAGGCAGAATCAATGATGAAATAATTAATGATAGTAACCCTTTGTTTTTCATAAAATTCCTTCAAAATACATCTTTGATTTATTTTCACTTAACCCTAATTTCTCACGAAAAAGTACTATTTTTATAACGATTTTTGTTAATTTATGCAACTTTTTATTTAATTTTTCCAAAAACTACCCCCCTAATCACGAATTTGTTTTGATTTTATAAGAGTTTTGTGCATTTAGATCGACATTTCTATTAATACTGCTATACTGAGAGCAAGTTAAGTGAAATTCTTTTTTAGGAGTATCTGATGAAAATCTACGTTGGCAATTTGTCCCGTGTTGTAACTGAGACAGATTTGCGCCAAGCATTTGAAGCTTTTGGACAAGTTATGTCAGCTTTAATATTAAAAGATAAGTTTAGTGGGGAACCTAGAGGTTTTGGATTTGTTGAAATGCCAGTTGCTGCCGAAGCAGAAGCTGCTATTGCAGGATTAAATGGCACAGAACTGGGCGGTCAGACTTTAAAAGTCAACGAAGCTCGTCCAAAGGCTGACAGACCTCGCTTTGGAGGTAATCGTGGTGGCGGAGACCGTCGCGGTGGAAATGGCGGCGGATTCGGAGGCCCAAGAAGAAGCAACAGGTTTTAATTAATTAATTAATTAATATATTTGATAGTTTTTAGTACGTAAATCGTACTTTTAGTTTTTAGATTCGATAAGAATTTCACTTAAAAGTTTGACCGCTGGATTGGTTCCAGCGGTTTTTCTTTTACCGTGTAGGTAGAACAAGTATTGCATGTGACACTGGTTGTTCTTTCTTTATTATCCCCCATTCATGTCCCGAAGGAGAATTAACAACATGACCCTTAATTACCATTGTTGTTGACCCACCACCATCAAGATTTAAAGCCTCTTTACAACCCAATTTCTTCATATAATTGGCTAGCTCAAGTATAGTAAAGCCAACACTAATTTCTTGTCGTCCATCAATAACAACCAAAACCCACGTTCCATCATCCATTATCCCAATAGCTGTACGTGGATGCCTTCCTACATAAAATGAACTCTTACGATCCGAGAGATATGGAACAATTCCACCCTCTTTTACCAAAAGCGGCGTACTCCCCAAAACATATTCCATATCATCCAAATTAGAAGGACCATCATTCAATTTTACATCTTGAGAAACCAAGTCCCCTGTGGCAATCTTCGAAAGCTCAACGCCATTATATTTATCTCTAATAAATGAATACACAAACCCATTCGCCGGAATTATTGTTCCTCCATGACTATCCTGTTGAATTTTAGTAACTCTGCCATCTGCAATTGTTATCTCAATTAAATTTTGCGAATTTGTTGGAGTAACTCTATAAGCATACGTATAAACTGTGGGGAACTCCATCGCTACCGCAGAATTAAGTTTATTTACAGGACATCTGTTCTCCCCAATTTTAAGGAATAAAGAGATCTTTCCTGAATCAAAAATCGCAGCTTGATCATTCCTCCATCCAACCAGCCCCGTAGCCGTTGAGGATAATGAAAACCAACAACCTTTAATTTTAAGAGCATACACGGGAATAGTCGAATAGTCGAATCCAAGCATACTTTGTATTTTTGCAAATAATTTATTCGGACCAGCAAAATCAAAAAAACTTCCATTTATTGCAACGATTGCGTTTTTCCTTCGGGCTATTTCTGAAGTTTTCTCTGATCCTTCATATTTATCATTGGCAGATTCAATAGAAAGTGTGGCAAATACAGGATCACCCCGAACAATATGAATAGATTGCATTGGACTATTACTAATCACATGCTCATAAGTCAGCCCAGGGGCAAGAATTTCAACTTCCGCTCTCACAGAATTATATAAAACAAGTAATAAACTCAAAAAGCAAACTCGCGGAAAAAACATTATCAAACTCCTCAACCAACTATTCATATCCCTTGTTATAAGAGTATCACAAATTTAGGGTATTAAACAAGGTTCCTCTGCACTATATTTTGATAACAATTTAATCAACTATCTAAAGTTCAAAAGCTCAGATATAGTAACAAATCGAAAACCTTGTTCCCTTAAGTTCTTAATTATTAGCTCTGTGGCCGCAACAGTTTGGCTTCTATCCCTTATCCTATCGTTATTATCCCCATCCCCATCGTGAAGTAAAATTATGGAGCCAGGGGCAACAGACTTAAGCACATTTTTCGCTATTTTATTTACCCCAGGACAAGTCCAATCCCAGGCCACAACATCAAACAGGATATTAGGGCGGTTCATCTGTGCAAGAACCCTAGGCAGGGCAATAAATTTCATGCCCTTTGGCGATCTAAAGTGTATTGAACCGGTATAGCCCAGATCACGCAACAGTTTATCCGTAGACTCAATTTGCTTTTTAATAAAGTCGTATGATTTATAAATCAATACACGATGCGACCATGTATGATTGCCAAGCTCATGCCCAGCTTTGTAAATTTGTTTAACGGTTTCAGGAAACCTCTGTCCTCGCTCATCAAAGGTTAGGGCGACTATCTTCTCTTTTGTATTAACTCTCCTGATAGACTTACCAAAAAGCTGTGGAGAATTGGGGATAACAAACCAACCTAGAGCCCCTAATGCGAGGCTTGATAGCAGTAAACAAGATAAAATCGTGAATCCAAATTTATTAGAACCCATTATCTTCCCCCAAAAATCAGAGCGGGAAACGGGACTCGAACCCGCGACCCTCGCCTTGGCAAGGCGATGCTCTACCCACTGAGCTACTCCCGCACTCTGCTAAAATTTATCATAAAACCCAGCTTAATCAAGTTTTATTTTGTTACCGAACTGCCCGTGAAAAACTAATTCTGAAATAGGATTCCGACCGGATGGTTCTTCTCGTTCTTGCAGATCTTTAGGCAAATCTTCCCTTCTGCCGGGTCTACCTATGGCGCACATTGCCTCAACTGTAAACCCATCTGGAATTTTTAGATGATTTTTTGCCTTATCATAATCAAAACCCTCCAACCCATGAATAACCAAATTCATACTTGAGACCTGAAGACACATATTCTCCCATGCAGCCCCGGTATCAAATGAATGCGTTCTTGACGGTTTATTATTATAATCAAAAGTATTTGTTGAAACAATAACAACCAGCGCCGCTGCATTTTTACACCAATTTTGATTAAACTCTACAAGTAAATCAAAAATATCTTGCCACTCTGGGGTATCCCTATGAGCATAAATAAATCTCCAGGACTGATTATTGTAAGAAGAAGGAGCCCAGCGAGCTGCTTCAAAAATGATCATCAACTCTTTTCGACTAATAGGCTCACCGGACATGGCCCTTGGTGACCAACGATTTAATATTAACGGATTTATTGGAAAATCTGGTTTTCTCTGTTTCATAGAAATCCCTCTATTTGAAATATTGTGAAAATTAGCCAATTTAAGTCTATGCTTTCAATACATCTTAAAAAAGTATTTTTAAAAAATATTGAAAGTGCACTATTTAAATTGTTAAAATGAATTTAAATATGTGAGTATTATTAAAAAGGAGCGAGGATGAAGTTATCCAGTTTTTTTTCATACTTTGTAATAAGCGCTTTAATTTACGGCGTTTCGTCTTTGGAAGGAATGCCCGGAATTGAAGAATTTGAAATACCTGAAATCGATGCGTCCGGGATACCTTCGGTGTATGAAGAGGTAACTGAAGAACCGGAAATAGTTGGGGCCAAAGCGCTTGATAAACAAATATCGGCAGATTTAAAATCTTTTAAAAAACAAAAAACCATTTCAGGTAAAATAAACGTACTGAGCAACATAACAAAATACTCACAGAATCAATCGGTAAACCAACAAACTCAAATAAATTTCTGTAATGCATTAAGCAATTTGGATAATATGTCGAAAAGCTATAAGTTATCTAAAGTACAAATAAATCACATTCTTAGGTTATTCAAACGGGCCCAAACGAGCACATTAATTCACTCTGGATTTACAAAAAACATTTCTGATATGATCCAGTTCTGGGATAGAAAATCAAAAACATTTGGGCTATCCAGATACCAACAGGCAATACAACGTCGAAAATCTGTCCCAAGAACTACTCGCGGAAGATAACTTTTAAAAACAAGGAGTTTAAAATGAAATCAAGATGTTTTTTTCAAAATATGCTTGTGCAGACATGCTTAATTCTTTCATTATCCGGAATGCCAACAGAAGAAGTTGAGTATGAAATGCCCACAGTAGACACAAAGCCTGTAGAAGAAACACAAAGTTTATCCAATAAAATAAGGGGTTTTGAAACTCAAGTCTCAACAACCGACAAAATAGAATATCTTAATAAGATTATGGTAGAAAATTATGGGAAGACAATTCCCAACGAAGCCAAAATTGAATTTAGAAGCGCTATCATAAAAATCTGGAATGAGAGTTGGAGCGGAAGAAACAAGGCCAACTTCAGTACTGTGGTACCACAGTATAATAAAATTATGAGTTTTTTTAACTCCATCGTTACATCCTACAATAATTTTATTATTAACAATCAGTTCAGAACCTGGCTTAATAAGAAATCGCAAAACATAAAACAATGGATTACTCAAAAGAAAAAAGCGGAGCGACAATCAGCTTTAAGAAAAAAAGGAAGAAGAACTAAGTAAAAAGTTTAGATAAAATTTAAAATACATTGTAGGGGGGGCCTTGAAAAGGTTTAAGTTTACTTCGTTGTTCAACGTTGGTACCAGATTACGGGTCATGATGTTTTTTTCAAAAATTATTTCCACTATAAAAATATTCCTCGGATCTGCTTAAAAAGGTTGAGTTTTATCAGAAAAATTGTAGAATTTTACTACGAAAGTGTATTTTATTTTCATCAACTTAAAAGGGAGATTCCGTATATGAAGATTCTACAATTTATTGCGATCTTCTCGACGTTATGTGTTACCAACATGAATGCAGGTTTTTTCGACTCGGGAAAAGATCCGAATACCGAAATCCAGAAAAAAATAGCTGAAATAAACAACCAGCCAGGGTTAACCGCACAGATGTCAGAGATGCGTTCACTTATGATGAAGAATCGCAAAACTGAAGTAAATACAACAACTCAAAATGCTTTCGGAAACGCATTACAAAACTTATTTAACAAAAGAGACGTGGAAAACTTCAGACAAAATAAGTATCTAAAATCCTTACTCGCAGCAGCATCCAGAACACCACTTTTAAGCCAAAAACAACAGGAATATGTCAAAACTTACATGCTTACAGAATTAAAAAAGTCCAACTGTTTCACGGATAAAGGTAGGCTTACAAGCATGCTCAAAAATCTTGCTCAAAGTAAGAACTTTCAGGTAAGAAATAGGTTGCTTTTAAATGTAGTAAGGCACCATGGAATAAAAGAAACACCTAGTGACATTAAACAGTTATTCCTTGATGTTTTAAAAGGCACTTATGCTATGCGTCCACTAAATGATGAAACTAAATTAACCCATCTTAAGCAGCTACTTGAGGAAGCAGGTGAGTCTACGCTGCTTAATAACTCAGATAAGAAATATGTTAAAGACATTTTGCTGTCAGATATTGCAAAGAACATCCAGACGGTAAAACTTGCCCCACAAAGCAAAGTTTTTGGGGAAATGAAAGATATCTCAACAGCATATCTCAAAGATCCTAAAAAGGATTTTGATCTGTCTAAGAACAATTTTGTACCAGGTCCAGTTCAAGTTGCACAAGTTTAGTAATCTAATAAAAAAAGCCCCTCTACGCATAGAGGGGCTTTTTTTATTTATCTTTAGATATCTAGAATTATTAGACCCATTCAAGTCTTGCAATTGATGCAGTATCACTCTCACGCTTACCAAGAGGAATAACTCTTGTATAACCGCCGGACCTGCCAACATATCGAGGAGCAACCTCCTTGATCATCTTCTCAACTGCAGTATCACTATAAGGTAAATATGATTTAACTTTTCGAATGGTGTTAAATCCTGATTCCTTATTCGCTATCGTAACAATTTTCTCAACAAGTTTTTGAACTTCTTTTACTTTCTCTTTTGTACTTTGCAAAACTCCATATCTGATAAAATGGATAAACAACCTCCATGAACATAACCCGTAAGCGGAAGTAAATCTTTGGCCCGGATCATTTCGACGGATTTCTCGCCTACTGCTTTTGCCGCTTTTTTAAGATCCAATTCCTTAACATTCATCCCTAAATATAACCCAAATGCTGCTAAAATCTCCTTTACCTCACGCAAAGATTTACGTCCAAAATTTTTAATTTTTAAAACATCATCTTCCGAAAGATTGACTAAATCAATTACACGCTTAATCCCCGCACCCACAAGGCAGTTATGCGCGCGAACTGAAAACTCAAGTTCATCGATAGGCTTAAGAAATAACTCTACAGGTAATCCCTTCGTTGGACCTTCCAGAAGAGCCATTCCTTCATCTTTACCTTCTTGAACAGATATCTTTGAAATATCATTGAACGGGATCTCTGTTGCCTGTAAAAAATGTTCAAACTGGGTACGCAAAACAGATGTAGCATAATGAACAACATCTTGAGGCTTAATTGCACCATTAGTTTGGATACACAAAATTAATTTATCATAATCGATACGCTGTTCCACTCGAGTTTTTTCTACATTATATTCAACTCGTTTAATAGGCGAAAACATCGCGTCCAAATAAATTCTATTATCTTCCTGTAACGATTTTCCAGCCGGCCACTGAGCAGCAACATATCCTCTTCCGGATTCGACAAAAAACTCAATCTCCAGCTCTCCATCAGGTGCCAGATGTGCAATAACATGATCCTTATTGATAAGCTCAAGGTGTGCATCTGCTTTAATATCAGCAACCTTGGCAACCCCAGTACCCTTAACAGACATAAACATCTTGCCAGGCTCACCTGTGGAATTTTTAATAACTATCTGCTTTAAATTCAAAATCAGCTGCAAAGAGTCTTCTATAACACCCTTAACCGTTGAAAATTCATTGTTAACACCCTTAATTACAACAGATGTTACAGCAGATCCCTCAATAGAAGAGAGCATAACACGTCTTAACGCATTTCCAAGAGTAATCCCAAATCCCGGTTCCAATGGCTGAACTACCAATTCCCCAGAAGTGTCAGATGATATCTGCTTGTTCCAGCTTAACTTAGGAAGGATTAACGGTCTATAATTCATTTGGAGCAATCCCTTTTTAAAAACTAATAATACAAAACCGACCCCAGTTTTACTTAGAGTACAACTCAACAACTAAGTGCTCTTCAATTGGAGCCGTGACATCAGAACGAACAGGAAGCCTTGCAACGACACCCTTACGCTCTTTCTTGTTTAACTCCAACCACTCAGGAACCTTTACTCCCATTCCCATTCTTTTATCAATAACAGATTCAATAAAATCCGTATTATTTAAAGTTGAAGGCATAAGCGCTATAACATCACCCTCTTTTACCATGAAAGAAGGAGATTTTACGCGTCTCCCATTAACAGATACATGCCCATGAACAACAAGCTGCCGAGCCTGAACCCTGGAGATTGCCATCTTTAGGCGATATACAACATTATCAAGCCTTCTCTCCAACAAAGACAAAAGACTTTCTCCTGTAACGCCTGAAGATTTAGAAGCTATATCAAAAAAATGCTTAAACTGGGCCTCTCTTAAGCCATACATCAATCTAACCTTTTGTTTTTCTTGTAGCTGCTTTCCATATTCAGAAAGCTTCTTTGTCCCAGCTCTTTTCGGATGCTGTCCTGGTGTTGTTGAGCGCTTTTCGAGTGTACACTTAGCGGTGCGACACTTTGCGCCTTTTAAGTACAATTTTTCTCCGGCTTGCCTGCAACGGCTGCACTTTACAAATTCAGACATGATAACCTTTTTACTGTTAAAAATTCGTTAAATCTCAAATAACAAAAACTATCAACTACACACGTCGCTTTTTAGGTGCCCGACATCCATTGTGAGGAATAGGGGTAACATCTCTTAGAGTAGAAATATTCAAACCCGAAGATTGCAAAGCCCTAACAACACAATCACGGCCAGATCCAGGACCTTGTAAGTTTACATCAACGGTCCTTACGCCCATAGCAATAAGTTCCTTTGCAATTTTACTTCCGATCTGCGTTGCAGCATAGGGAGTGCCTTTTCTAGCACCCTTGAACCCAAGCTGGCCTGAGCTCCCTCGCAAAAGAACGTCCCCACTGGTTGTCGTAACCGAAACCATAGTATTATTGAAACTCGATTTCACATGCGCAACAGCCGATTCAATATTTTTATGCTGTTTTTTCTTACTTTTTTTATATGCCATTTTTAATGCCTCTTATCATATTTTAATAGATGCTTTATGCCCTCGAATATCTAATGCTAGCATCAATTACTTTTTAGCTACAATTTTCTTATTTGGCACAACATTTGCGGGTTTTCTTGGTCCCTTACGCGTGCGAGCATTTGTTTTTGTACGCTGCCCCCGCACCGGCAAACTTCTCTTATGACGAATACCGCGATAAGTCCCTATTTCCTGCAATCGCTTAATACTCATAGTAACCTCTTTTCTCAACTCACCTTCAATCTTGAAGCTTCGAGAAATGTACTTCTGAATAGCAGCAATCTGCTCATGACTTAGATCTTTAATTCGTGTATCGATATTAATTTTTGTGTCCGACAAAATTTGCCGTGCTCTTGATAACCCAATTCCAAACAGATAAGTCAACCCTACTTCAACACGTTTTTCATTAGGTAGAACAACACCTTCTATTCGAGCCATTAAAATTTACCTCTCGGAATTACTAAAATTAAAAATTAATTCTAACCCTGCCTCTGCTTATGCTTTGCAATCTTACAAATTACACGCACAACACCGTCACGCTTTATAATTTTACAGTGTGAACAAATTTTTTTTACAGATGTTCTTACTTTCATTGTATTTTCCCCAAAATTAACAAATTACCTTGCAACCTCAATTTACTCACTTACAACGGGAAACAATTCTTCCCTTGGTCAAATCATATGGAGACAATTCAATTACAACTCTATCTCCAGGCAAAAGCTTAATATAATGCATACGCATCTTTCCGGAAACATGAGCAAGAACCGTATGGTCCCCCCCATTTAATTTAACCTGAAACATTGCGTTAGGCAAAGCCTTTTCAACCAAGCCTTCCATCACAATTACATCTTCTTTTTTTGCCATATGAATCATTTCCCACTTAGTTAAACTCTAGTCAAAACATCTGCGCCTGTACTGGTAACCAAAACAGTATCCTCAACATGCGCAGACAATCCGCCATCAACCGTTTTGGCAGTCCAACCGTCTTCTAAAATTCGAACCTCATAGCTCCTTTCGGAAATCATGGGTTCTATTGCCAATACCATACCCTCTCGTAAAACTACGTCTTTTCCCCTTTTTCTATAATTAGGTATATCCGGCTCCTCATGGAGATCTTTTCCAATTCCATGACCAGCAAACGCTCTAATTACCGAAAACCCCTCCCGTTCAACCTCATCCTGAACACATGCCGATATCTGAGAAATCTTAACTCCAGGACTAACAATCTGAATTGCCTTGTCTAATGCAATTTGCGCAACAGTAGCCATTTTTTTAGCTAAAACAGTCGGAGTCCCAACAAAAAAACATCTAGCCATATCAGCACAATAGCCTTTATATGACCCTACAATGTCTATTTTAACAAAATCTCCAGATTTTAAAACAACATCTTTTGATGGAACCCCATGGACTACCCCATCGTTAACCGAAATACAAGTTGCATACTTGTAACCCGCATAACCCTTGCATTCGGGGTTTAAGCCCACTTCACGCATATTATGCTCAATCTTTTTGTCCAAATCAAAAGTACTAATCCCAGCAACAACCTCAGGTTCAATATCCTTCAAAATCTTAGCCAGAAGCTTTCCCGCAGATCTTATCTTGTCTATTGCAATTTTACTCTTTATCAACATGCTTTAATTTTCAATGTAAAACGGATTACCTTATATACCGACCTTTTAGCCTACCACCGGACAAAAAACCTTCATATCGTCGCTCAATTAAATGTGATTCAATCTGCGAAGACGTGTCAAGAGCAACACCAACAACAATTAATAGACTCACACCATTAAAAAATACAGGGAAATTAACAAAACCTTTGATCATACTTGGTAAAATCGCCAAACCGGCAAGATACATAGCTCCCGGAAAACCAATTCTTGTCAAGAGATAATCAAAAAATTCTGATGTATTTTTCCCAGGACGAATACCCGGAATAAATCCGCCGGACTTTCTTATATTTTCAGCCAATTCAACTGGATTAAAAATAATAGCAGTATAAAAGTACGTGAAAAACACAATCAAACCAGCGTTCAAAACATTATACAACGCAGACTCACGCCCAAAGTAATCCGTAATGATAGCAGTAATTGCCGGCCAACGATATGCAAATAACCCTGCAACCGCAACTGGCATTCCTAAAATAGATGAAGAAAAAATCACAGGTACAACACCCGCCGGATTAATTTTTAACGGAATATATGAGCTTTGACCTCCATATACCTTATTACCAACAACCCTTTTTGCATACTGTACGGGAACCTTGCGTTCACCTCTCTCAAGAAAGATGATACTCATAATAAAGCCTATCGCGATAACAACAAGCAAGGTAATTAGAAACAGACCGGCCTGTCCCATCTGAAAATTTTCCCACAATCTTATAAGAGCACCGGGAAATGCAACAACAATACCTGCAAAAATTATCATCGAGCTACCGTTGCCAAGACCATGAGCATTAATCTGCTCACCAAGCCACATAACCAAAAGAGACCCGACACTAATAATAAGAACCGTTGTTAATCTAAAACCCCATCCAGGTGCAAAAACTAAACCAGGCTGATGCTCCATCCAAGTTGCAAGTCCAATAGACTGCACAATCGCAATTCCAAATGTCAGATATCTGGTGTACTGATTAATAACACTTCTTCCATACTCTCCCTCTTTAGAAAGCGCCTCAAGCGTAGGCACCATAATTGTCAATAATTGCATCATAATCGATGCACTGATATATGGTGAAACTCCCAAAGAAAATATAGAAAACATTTTTAATGCACCACCAGAAAAAAGGTCCAGGTATGACAATAATCCGCCCATAAAGCCCGAATCAAATCTGCTATAAAGGGCTAAAACATCTATACCAGGAACACTTACATGCGCACCAAACCTAAATACGGCAAACATTCCGAACGTGAATGCAAGCTTATTTCTTAACTCCGAAACCAAAAAAATGTTTTTGAAGTTATGCAGCTGTACCACCACTTCCAGCCTCCTTTATCAAAATAGCTTTTCCACCGGCATTTTCAATAGCTTGCTTAGCAGACTGACTAAATGCATCAGCATAAACAGTCAATTTTTTGCCCAAGCTACCACTACCAAGAACCTTTACGAAAATGCCCTTATTACCTTTTACCATTCTTTTTTCTTTTAATATCTCCAGCGAAACTTCATCACCCGTTTTAAACTTTTCTTCCAAATCTTTGAGGTTGATGACAGCATACTCTTTTCTGAACTCGGCATTAGAAAAACCGCGTCTTGGAATACGGCGACTCAGAGGCATTTGACCACCCTCAAATAGATGTCCCAACTCATGAGTTCCACCGGTTCTTGCTCGCTGTCCCTTATTTCCTCGCCCAGAGGTACCTCCGCGATCACCTCCACGACCTTTTCGCTTTGTTTTTTTAGTAATTTTTGCTAATTTATCAAGCTGCAACATGTTTTTCCCCGAACAAATCTTTCATCGTTTTACCACGCAACCTTGTAATTTCTTTCGCCGTTCTTAGTTTTTGCAAAGCATTCAATGTTGCCTTAACAACGTTTTGAGGATTAGATGATCCTATTGTTTTAGCCAGCACATCTTTAACGCCCGCCACCTCCATAACTGCACGCACAGCACCGCCAGCTATAACACCGGTACCTTTTGATGCAGAACGGATAATTACCTGGCTAGCCCCTTGCTTCCCCACAACATTGAATGGAATTGTCGTTTTATAAAACGGAATCGAGATCATATTTTTCCTTGCTCTACGCAAAGCCTTAGCAATTGCAGAAGAAACCTCTCGGCTCTTCCCAAGCGCTACACCTATATTCCCTTTTTTATCTCCAACAACAACCAATGCTGAAAAAGCAAATCTACGTCCTCCCTTAATAACCTTTGCAACTCTTCGCACGTTTAAAACAGCTTCAGAATACTCCTCAACAGGAGGAACTGGTGCTTTTGCTATTAAACTTTTCTTGTTTTTTTCTTCGGCCATAATCCCTTCCTACATTCCTAAATTATTTCAATATTAAAAATTCAATCCAGCTTCTCTTAACCCATCCGCTAAGGCTTTTATTCGACCATGATACTTATATTTGCCGCGATCAAAGAAAGCCTCTTTGATTGATTTTTCTGCGGCCAATCTTCCAAGCTCTAACCCAACTTTTTTAGCTATGTCTTTCTTATTTCCATTTGCCTTATCTAGGTTAAGAGATGAAAAACTAATCAAAGTTTTATTCGCGCTATCATCTATGATTTGAGCATAAATGTGACTCAAACTTCTAAAAACAGAAATACGTGGCTTTTGCCCGCGACTAACTTGTTTTCCTCTAACCCGAAAAACTCTTCTTTGAGTTTTTCGTACTTCTCTTTTATGTAAACTCACTTGCGTATCCTTCTCAAATCAAAATTTATGCACCGGCTGAAGCTTTTGTTTTTCCAGCCTTGCGAACGATAACCTCATCCGCTTTCATAACCCCTGTCCCCTTGTAAGGTTCCGGAGCTCTAAATGATCTTACCCTATCACAGATATTCCCAAGTAAAAATTTATCATGAGACTTAAATGTTAGAATTTGACCAGTTTTATCAACATCAACTGTAACCTCTGCAGGAAGCTCAAGATCAATCTTATGAGTAAAACCCAACGTAAATGTCATTTTTTTACCAGCAAGCTGAGCCTTAAAGCCTAATCCCACAATTTTCATTACCTGCTCGAAACCCTTTTCCAGCCCCTTAACTTTATTTGCAACCAAGGCCCTATGAAGCCCCCACAACATCTTGTTTTCTTTGGTTTCTTTCTCGCCACTTCGCAAAGAAATCTTAAGATTTTTCCCATCTACCGTTGCAACTAAGGAAGCGGGTAACTCATGAACAAGTTTTAACTTCGAACCGCCAATTGTAATTGTATTTCCACTTACCTGAATATTCGTATTCGAAAATGTAATTACTTTTCTACCGATCTTTGACATATCTCTGCCCTTTACCAAACGTGACAAATAACTTCGCCGCCAACTCCAAGCTTTTTCGCCTGTCGATCGGTTACAATCCCAGAACTAGTGGTCAAAATTGAAATTCCAAGTCCTCCAATAACCGGAATAACACTTTTAGATCCTTCATAATGTCGACACCCGGGCTTGCTGATCCTTGTTATTTCATGAATAACAGACTCTCCATCAACATATTTCAAAAAGATAGTCAAATCTTTTTTACTCTCGTCACCTGAAATTTTAAAATCCCTGATGTAACCTTCATCTTTTAATACCTTGGCAATCTCAATTTTTAAATTTGAGCAAGGAATTACAACAGATTTTTTATTAACTTTTAATCCGTTTCTAATAATTGTTAAAAAATCACTAATCGTATCTCTGGACATATTTCAAATCCCCACAATTTACCAGCTAGCCTTTTTAACTCCAGGCAACAAACCTTGCAATGCATGCTTACGAACACAAAGTCTACACATTTCAAAAAAACGCATGTACGCACGTGCTCTACCACATAATTTGCAACGATTTCTTGCTCGAGTTGAAAATTTAGGAGTTTTATTACTTTTTTCAATCATCGCTTTTCTTGCCATATCAACCCTCTATTAACTTTTCTTTCGGAAAGGCATATTAAATTTTTTCAGCAATGCAAGCGCATGCTCATCATTTGTTGCTGTAGTATGAATTGTAATATTCAAACCACGGCTTCTATCGACCTTATCGTAATCAACCTCTGGAAAATAAATCCAGTCCTTAATTCCGATATTGTAATTTCCCGTTCCATCAAATTTAACACCCACACCCTGGAAATCTCGAACGGATGGCAACACAATATTTACAAGTTTATCCAAAAAATGATACATTTTTGTTCTGCGTAAAGTAACACATACACCAATAGGCATACCTTTACGCAACTTAAAACTTGCAATCGATTTCTTTGCTAACGTCTTTACCGAACTTTGCCCTGCAATTTTATCAACCACATCTTTAGCTTGAGTTACAACCTTTGAATCAGCAGTACCTTCCTTTATTCCAATATTGATAACAATTTTGGAAATGGCAGGAACTTCCATCAAATTTTTTATTCCCAACTCTTTTGCAAGTTCCGGACGAATATTAATTTTATATATATCTTCAAGTCGTGACTTATTCATAAACCTTACCTACCATTAAAACGCTTCTTTGCAACGATGACAAATTCTTGCCTTGTCATTACCTTCTAAAAACTTCACCTGTACTCGGCAAGGCTTTTTACAGGCAGGACATATCGGCATTACTTTATGAAGAGGAATTGGACTCTCTTCTTTAATAATTCCACCCTTTTGTCCCGTCTTTCCTGCTTTTACATGTCGAGTCACTAATTCTATATCTTTTACGACAATAGTACCCTTTTTATGATCGACATCAATAACCAAACCCTGCTTACCTTTATCTCTTCCAGAAAGAACAACTACTGAATCGTTCTTTTTTACTCGACTTAACATAATTTTTTACCTCAACACTTACCAAACTTCGGGTGCAAGCGAAATAATTTTTGCATACCCTGCGGCTCTCAATTCTCTTGCAATAGGCCCGAAAATTCGCGTCCCAACTGGTTGCTTTTCTTTATCGATGATAACAGCTGCATTGTCATCAAACCTTATATAACTTCCATCAATTCGTCGAAACTCTTTTTTGGTTCTAACTATAACAGCATCCAACACATCACTTTTTTTAACTGTACCACCTGGAATAGCATTTTTAACCGCAACTTTAACAATATCCCCCAACCGAGCATATCGTTTTTTGCTGCTTCCTGTTATGCGAATAACTTGCAACTTTTTAGCACCAGAATTATCAGCCACCTCAAGCATCGCACGTTCTTTAACCATTTCTTATATCCTTATGTTTTTGACAAAACTCGAACCAAGGTCGCATGCTTAGTTTTTGAAAGCGGCCGACATTCCTTAATTTCGACAACATCTCCAATTTTAGCCTTGTTTTCTTCGTCATGAGCTTTAAATTTTTTGTGTCTCTTAATAACTTTTCCATACAACGGATGTTTTAACAAACTTGTTACCTTAACAACAACCGTCTTATTCATCTTATCGGAGACAACCTCGCCCATGTAAATTCGATCCCCTGATTCTTGAACAATTTTTTTAGCCTTGTCCGACATTTCTTACCTAACCTATTTATTATAATTTACTGTTGTTTATCCGCCTGCTTCAAAAAGGTAAGCCCTCTTGCAATTTGAGCTCTCAACTTTTTGAACTGGGATAAGTCTTTAACCTGTCCTGTTATTTTGCTCAGTTTTAGATTGAAAAGCTCCTTTTTCATTGAAATAATCTCTTGCTTGAGAGCTTCCGTTTCTAAATTTTTTAACTCTTTTTTATCCATCATTTCAAAGGTACTCCCTTATGCAGATTCGTTTTTAGCGTTTGTCAGGTCGGCTTTAGTAACAAAACGAGTTTTTATTGGTAATTTATAAGCAGCATTACGCAAAATACCCTTTGCCTCTGCCTCTGTCAACCCACCACCCAACTCAACAATAACACGGCCTCGCTTTACCACCGCAACCCAGAACTCAGGACTCCCCTTACCTTTACCCATTCGAGTTTCTATTGGTTTTTTTGAAACAGGTTTATCAGGAAACATCCTCAGATACAACTGACCAACCTTTTTCAACTGCCTACTTACAGTAACCCTAACAGACTCAATCTGCCTGGACGTGATCCAGCTAGGTTCCATTGCAACTAAGCCAAAATCCCCAAACATAACAGTTCGAGCACCCTTAGACAAGCCCTTCATTCGGCCTCTTTGCATTTTTCTATATTTAGTTTTTTTGGGCATTAACATAGCTTATTCCTCAATTCGGTTGTATTAATATTCACCTTTGCAAATCCATACCTTCACGCCTATAATGCCGTAAGTTGTCCTAGCTTCAGCACAAGCATAGTCAACATTACTCCTTAATGTATGCAAAGGGATGGAACCCACTCTTAACCATTCTGTACGTGCAATTTCTGCCCCACCGATTCGTCCGGCAATACAAATTTTAACCCCACGTGCGCCATTTTTTAATGCTGTAAAAGCAGCTCTCTTCATTAGACGCTTGTAGTTAGCACGCTTTTCAAGCTGCTCCGCAATTCCCTTGGCGATAAGTTCCGAATTTAACTCTTTCGACTTAACTTCTTGAACCGAGAGCTCCACGTTTTTGCCAATAATCCTACTCATCTCTTGCTTTATTTTTTCTATCCCTAACCCCTTTTTACCAATTATTACTCCCGGACGAGAGGAGTGAATTGTGGCTCTGATATTACCAGCAGCCTTATCAATTACAATTTTGGCAACATCAATGTCATTCAGCTTGTTTTTAAGGTAGTTACGAATTTGAATATCCTCGATTAATTCGGATCCATAACCTTTCTTAGCAAACCAATGAGCGTGCCAGTCCTCAAAAATACCTAACCTAAAACCTATTGGATGAACCTTTTGTCCCACAGTAACACCTCTAAATTTATTATCTTCAAAAAATCTAAAACCTTCTGTCAAGAACAATTTCTACGTGACTCAATCGCCTTCTCTGCATATTTGCACGTCCCTGAGCACCAGGCTTAAAATATTTCATAACTGGACCATGATCAACTTTAATCTCTTTGATATAAAGCTTATCCATTGAGTCAATATCTGGAAACTTAAATCGCACATTTGAATATGCAGAAAATAATGTTTTCAATATTGGCTTCGCTCTTCTTATACCATATGTTTTTAAGAAGGCAAACGCTTTATCAACCGAATACCCACGAATTACATTCGCTATTGGGCGAAGCTTATATGGGGAGATTCGAATGTATTTACTTTTAGCGCGTGAAAGCATTATCATTAACCTTTATATTCTAACAAAAAACTCTAACAACTTGTACCTATTTCTTTTCTGGTGCGGCTGCCGCTTTTGTTTCAACTGCCGGTGCAGCAGCTGCGGTTGAAACTCCAGCTTTAGGTGCAGCTTCCCCCTCCATACCAGCTTTTCTTTGTCCGCTATGAACTCGAAACGTTCTTGTAGGAACAAACTCACCCAACTTATGTCCAACCATGTTTTCAGTAATAAAAACCGAAATAAACCGTCTTCCATCATGTATTGCCATGGTCAATCCAACCATTTCCGGCAAAACCATGCTGGCCCGCTTCCACGTTTTTATTACTTCACGTTTTCCAGCACCTTTTACTGCTTCTATTTTTCCCATCAAGCATGGCGCAACGTATGGGCCTTTATTTAACGATCTTGACATACGTAAATATCCTTTACTTTCTTCTCTTCAAAATAGCAGTACTCTTGCGTTTTCGTGTCCTGACACCCTTACAGCTCTTGCCCCACGGTGTAACCGGGTGAGAACCAGATTTGGACCTACCTTCACCACCACCATGTGGGTGATCGATAGGATTCATAGCCATACCACGAACAGTCGGCCTAATACCCATACGACGACTTCTTCCCGCCTTACCAATTATAATGTTTCTATAATCTGCATTAGAAAGAATTCCCACTGTAGCCCAATTTTCCGAGCTAACAGTTCTCATCTCTCCCGAAGGCATTTTAAGAACTGCCAAACCGGCGTCCTTTCCAACCAACTGAACAGCACTTCCTGCACTTCTAGCAAATTTTCCACCACGCCCTGGATAAAGTTCAACATTATGAACAAAAAAACCAACCGGAATATTCTTTAAAGGCAAACAGTTTCCAACCTTAGCTTCAGCTTTATCGCTCGCCAATATTTCATTTCCGATACCCAACCCTTCAGGTTTTAAAATGTAAGATTTTGCACCATTCTGATAATAAACAAGTGCAATGGGTAAATTTCTATTCGGATCATATTCAAATGCTCTTATAACACCTGGAACATCTTTAATTTCTCTTTTGAAATAAACAATTCTATAGAGCCTCTTTGCGCCACCACCATGATGACGAGTCGTGATACGTCCATAACAGTTTCGACCACCGGTTTTACGCAATGGAGCAACAAGCGACTTCTCAGGGCGCCCCTTACTCAAATCATCATATTTTATGTACTGTTGCGTACGCAAAGAAGGATTTCTAGGTTTCCTCGTTACTATTGCCATTTTTTATTTTCCTTCAGTTTGTACATCCTTAACTTTCTGTTCACCAAAAGACTCAACCGCGCCTATGGATTCGAACATTCCAGGGATCTCTATTTTGTAACCCTTCTTTAGAGTTACAACCGCCTTTTTCTTCGCTTGAGTCGTAAATTCTTTTCTACCAAAAGCCTTGACTTTTGCAGGTAAATTAATCACACAGACACCTGCGACTTTTACAGTCCAAATCTTTTCAACAGCATCTTTTATCATGCTCTTATTTGCATCTGCATGAACCTCAAAAGTGAGCTTGCCTAATTTGCGATACAATTCAACACTTTTGCTCGTCATTACCGGCTTTTTGATAATATCATATATTTTTAATTCCATCGCAAAATCATTTCTTTAAATAAATCCGAATCTTTTTTCAAAAAAACCCAACTATCACAATTTACCAAATCAAAAGCATTTGGCTGATCAAACGAGATGATCTGAACATTTGGAATATTTCTAAAAGAGGCTATGTTCGTTATATCATCAAAGGATAAAAAGATTAATACCTTTTTATCACCCAAGCCTGCAGACTTTAAAGAATTTCTAGCAATTTTTGTATTAGGCTTATCTTTTAGAACCTCAAAATCCAAACATGCTACAGATTTATCAGCTAATTTGGAGAATAAAACATTATTAAACACCAAATTCATCTCTTTACTATTCAACGCTAGGGTTCTGACTCTTGCTTGCGGTCCAAAAATTACCCCACCTTTTCTCCAAAGTGGCGATCTTAATGAACCAGCTCTTGCACGTCCGGTACCCTTTTGCTTCCAAGGCTTACGATTTGAAAAAGCAAGCTCCGCCCTGGTTTTGCAACCAACAGTCCCCTGTCTCCAATTCTGGCGTAACACCCGAATTGCACGAGCAAAAGAAGTAAGACTCTGCTCTCTTTCTACAGGTTCAACCTGAACTGTTCCTTGAGTTTTTCCATCTAAACCGTAAATCACTATTTCTGCCATAACTATTTCCCTTGCTTTCTAATCAAAACCAGAGAATCTTTTTTGCCAGGAACAGAACCTTTAACAAGCAAAAATCCCTTTTCTTTTTCTATTTTTACAATTTCCAAGCCGCGGATAGTAAACTGCCGACAACCCATATGTCCGGGGAATCTTTTTCCCTTTATAACTTCTCCCTGGGTTCTCATATGACTTATTGCACCAGGCCTTCTATGAAACTTAGAACCGTGAGACTTTGGACCACCGCCAAAACCCCAACGCTTAACTACACCCTGAAAGCCCAAACCTTTGCTCTTACCTGTTACGGCAACTTTTTGCCCCTCAAGCAATGCAACCTTGTCTATAGCAACAACCTGTCCCAACTCAAAACCTTCAATCCCACCGTCTAGACGAACCTCTTT
>CAZSLQ010000001.1:49527-53123 GCA_964607885.1 uncultured Pseudomonadota bacterium | reverse complement strand
CTGTATCAATAACTGTAACAGGAACCACATTCCCCTCTGCATCAAAAACCTGGGTCATTCCAATTTTTTTACCTAACACACTAGTTAACATAGCTGTCTTACCTCATTTACTTAATTTCTACATCTACACCAGCTGAAATGTTAAGTTTCATCAGTGCGTCCATAGTCTGTTCCGACGGGGATACCAAGTCCAAAACTCTCTTGTGTGTAATGATTTCAAACTGCTCACGTGATTTTTTATCAATATGAGGAGATCTCAACACAGTAAAAAACTTCTTTCTGTTTGGAAAGGGCACTGGGCCCAAAACTTGAGACCCAGTCCTTTTTGCCGTCAAAACTATTTGCCTTACAGCATTGTCTAACAAACGATAATCATAAGATTTTAAAGTCAATCGAATCTTTTGTTTTTTCATTTTTGTACCACTACCAATTATTCAATAATTTCAGTAATAACTCCAGCACCGATCGTTCTTCCACCTTCTCGAACGGCAAATTTCAACTCTTTATTCATAGCAATCTTACTTATTAATTCGACGACAACTTCTACTGTGTCACCTGGCATGACCATTTCACGACCAGCCGGAAGAGTAACATTTCCGGTCACATCTGTTGTTCTAAAATAGAATTGTGGACGATATCCGTTGAAGAATGGACTATGACGTCCGCCCTCTTCCTTGGTCAAAACAACCAACTGGGCCTTAAATTTTTTGTGTGGAGTAACACTACCTGGAGTAGATACTACCTGGCCTCTTAGAACGTCTTCCTTATTGATTCCTCGAATAAGGATACCAACGTTATCACCAGCCTCGCCCTCTCTCATCTCTTTATTAAACATCTCTACACCGGTAACGGTTGATTTCTGAGTATCTTTAAACCCAACAATCTCAACGTTATCCCCAACCTTAATTTTACCTTGTTCAATTCTTCCGGTAACCACAGTTCCTCGACCGGATATAGAGAAAATATCTTCGATTGGAAGCAAGAAAGGCTTATCAATTTCACGCTTTGGAAGTGGTATGTAACTATCAACTGCTTCCATCAATTTCATAATTGCAGGTACACCAATTTCGCTTGAATCACCCTCTAAAGCCTTGAGTGCAGACCCACGAACAATAGGAATATCCTTACCGGGAAAACCATATGAGGTTAACAAATCACGAATCTCTTCTTCAACCAAATCAGCCATTGCTGCATCATCAACCATATCAACTTTATTCAAGAATACGACAATAGCAGGAACACCGACTTGACGTGCCAACAAGATATGCTCTCTTGTTTGTGGCATTGGGCCGTCTGCAGCAGAAACGACAAGAATCGTTCCGTCCATCTGAGCAGCACCGGTTATCATATTCTTAACATAATCGGCGTGGCCTGGACAGTCTACGTGAGCATAGTGCCTTTTATCCGTTTCATATTCAACGTGAGTTGCGTTAATTGTTATACCACGAGCCTTCTCTTCAGGAGCCTTATCAATTTGATCATAAGCTTTAAACTCTGCAAGACCTTTCTCAGCAAGAGACTTTGTAATTGCAGCTGTTAAAGTTGTCTTTCCATGGTCAACGTGACCGATGGTCCCAATATTCAAGTGAGGCTTCTTACGCTCAAAAACACCCTTTGCCATATTAATCCTTCTATATTTTTAAATTTAATACCTACTTTTTAACTACCAGTTGTTCTTGTACATTTTTAGGAACTTCTCGGTAAACCTCAAATTGCATGCTATAGCTAGCTCTACCCTTTGTCAGAGACCTTAAGGTTGTTGAATAACCAAACATCTCCGCCAATGGCACCTCTGCGGCTACAATCTGGATTCCCTTCCTACTCTCCATACCCAAAATTCTACCTCTTCTCGAATTAAGATCCCCAATTACATCTCCCATATTCTCTTCCGGTGTAAACACCTCAACCTTCATTATGGGTTCAAGAATCACAGGAGACGCATTTGAACAAGCGTCTTTAAAGGCCATGGAAGAGGCAATTTGAAAAGCCATTTCTGAAGAGTCAACTTCGTGAAATGAGCCGTCAAAAACAGTTGCCTTTACATCAACCACAGGAAATCCACCCAAAACACCGGAGCTCAATGAGTCTCTATACCCCTTTTCAATTCCAGGAATATACTCTTTTGGAATAGATCCGCCTGTAATCTCATTTCCAAACTCAACTCCAGCACCCCGAGCCAAAGGCTCAACACGTAACCAAACGTGTCCATACTGCCCACGGCCTCCGGATTGGCGAATATATTTACCCTCAGATTCAACCGATCTCTGAACGGTTTCTTTGTAAGCCACCTGAGCCTTACCAACATTAGACTCAACCTTGTGCTCTCGCAACAAGCGGTCAACAATGATTTCCAAATGCAACTCACCCATTCCGGAAATAATTGCCTGATTGGTCTCTGGATTATAGGTAAACCTGAAAGATGGATCTTCTTGCATTAACTTACGAAGCGCAAGAGTCATTTTTTCATAATCGCCCTTACCCTTAGGCTCTATTGCCATATCAATAACAGGGTCCGGGAACGAAATATTTTCAAGTAAAATTGGCTTATCTTCTGCGCAGAGCGTATCTCCGGTCATTACATCTTTTACTCCAACAATAGCGCAGATATCGCCGGCAGAAACCTGCTTAATCTCCTCACGCTTATTGGCATGCATCTTAAGCAATCTACTTACACGTTCAGTTTTACCTCTCGACGCATTATAAACATATGAACCGGATTCAAGATGTCCGGAATAAACTCGTGCAAAAGTCAATGACCCGACAAACGGATCGATCATGATTTTGAACGCTAAAGCAGCAAACGGCTCTTTGGCATCCGTTTTTCTAACATCCTCTTGCTTGGTATCGGGATTAACTCCCTTTACAGGAGGCACATCTAAAGGAGAAGGAAGGTAATCGACAACAGCATCCAGTAATAACTGAACACCCTTATTTTTGAATGCGGATCCGCAAAAAACCAATGTAACTTCCTGTGAAAGAACACCCTTACGCAAAGCAGCTTTTACTTCTTCAATTGTGTAAGATTTTCCATCCAGATACTTTTCCGCCAACGCATCATCAAAATCACACGCACGTTCAACAATTTTGGTTTTTAATTCTTTAATTTTATCATGAAATTCAGCAGGCGCCTCTTCCCAGGTTACCTTAGAACCTTTATCATCAACACTAAAAGTCGCCTTTTGCCCAGTCAAAACGTCAATCAATGCATAAAAATTTTCCGACTCCCCAACTGGAATCTGCATTGCCAAAGGATTTCCGTGAAGCTTCTCTTCAATTTCACTAACAACCTCAAAGTAATCTGCCCCAATTCTGTCCATCTTGTTAACAAATGCAATCCTGGGGACCTTGTACTTATCAGCTTGACGCCAAACTGTTTCCGATTGAGGCTGAACTCCACCTACTCCACAAAAAACAGCGACCGCTCCATCAAGTACTCGGAGCGATCTTTCCACTTCAATAGTAAAATCAACGTGACCTGGCGTATCTATTATATTTACATGATGATCACGCCAAAAGCATGTGGTTGCAGCAGAGGTGATAGTAATACCTCTCTCTCTTTCCTGCTCCATCCAGTCCATGGTAGCCTCGCCCTCATG
>CAZSLQ010000001.1:40806-49496 GCA_964607885.1 uncultured Pseudomonadota bacterium | reverse complement strand
TAACAGTTGTCTTTCCGGCGTCAATATGAGCCATAATTCCAATATTTCTATAGCTTCGTAAATCGTTACTCATAATTTAATAACCCCACTTACCATGCATAATGCGAGAAGGCTCTGTTTGCCTCGGCCATTCTATGCACATCATTTTTCTTTTTCAACGCTCCGCCTTGCCCTTGAACAGCATCCAACAACTCATTCGCCAATCTAATCCCCATGGTTTTATCTGGGCGATCGGCCGCAGCCTCTATTAACCAACGAAGCGCTAAAGCCAAAGCTCTTTCTGGGCGAACCTCTGTAGGAATTTGATACACACCACCGCCAACTCGTCTAGCCTTTACTTCAACATACGGCTTAATTTGTGAAATCGCTTTTTCAAACACCATATAGGCTTTTGCATCATCGCCATTATTTTTTGACCTTAAAACATCAAAAGCCTCATAAACTATACGACGAGCCAAATCTTTTTTTCCACGCTCCATAACAGTATTTATAAACTTCTGCACAATAAAAGATTTATACCGCCCATCAACCCCTATATCCCTTTGCGCTCTTACACTTTTACGTCTAGGCATCTTTATTCACCCTTCTTCTTGCGTTTAGCACCATACAAAGAACGAGATTGCATACGACCGTCCACGCCCGAAGCATCCAAGGTTCCGCGAATTATGTGATATCGCACACCAGGCAAGTCCTTTACCCTACCACCTCGCACAAGGACAACTGAGTGCTCCTGCAAATTATGTCCCTCACCCGGAATATAGGCCGTTACCTCTTTTCCGGTAGACAACTTCACACGAGCGACCTTACGCAATGCAGAGTTTGGTTTTTTAGGCGTTTGAGTATAAACTCGAACACACACCCCACGCCTCTGGGGGCATGAATCAAGCGCAGGAGCCTTGGTTTTACTTTTCAAACCTTTACGGCCATTACGTACTAGCTGGTTTATTGTTGGCATACTATCTATTCCTATCAACATTAAAAATCAAAAATTACCCAACTCTTCTACAAATTAATCCAAAATAGCTTTTTGGTAAAAACCACTTAAGAACAAGCACTTTGATCCCACTTCGCGATTTCCTTTTAGCTAGTATTCACAATAGAAAACACGCATTAGCACAAAGTGTTTGCAATAGGATAATTTTATAGTTTTTTACAGTTTTTTCAAGTAAAAATATTTAGTCGTTCATTTTTTGTCCAAATCTTGTATTCTTAATAGCGTCCACTTAGTTGAGTTAGCAAAGAAAAGGAGTATGATGATTTTTTTTGATTGCATGGCAAATTTTATTTCTCGAATCCTTCCAATAGCTCTATCTATAGCAGGTATAGGTCTTTTGATAACAATTCATGAATTCGGACATTTCTTCTTTTGTAAGCTTTTCAATGTACATACTCCAACTTTTTCAATTGGATTTGGGCCGGAGATTATACGCAGAAAAATAGGTCAAACCGACTTCAGATTGGCCGCTTTCCCTTTTGGAGGATATGTTGAAATTTCGGGTCTTGCCGAAGTTGGGCAAGGCGAACAAAGACACGCTAACGAAAAAGGGGAAAATTCCTTCGAATCAAAGTGGTACTGGCAAAAATTCCTGATATTAATTGGAGGAATTCTGTTTAATATGCTTTTTGCATATCTAATATTCTGTTCTGTAGCGCTTTTTGGGCCTGCGTCGAAAGAAAGCGGAATCAAAATTGCACAAGTAGAAAAGAGTTCTGCAGCAGAAAGATACGGTTTACAAGCAGGCGATTTTATACTAGGAATTAACCAAATTAGATTTGATCAGGACAAGCCTGAGGACATTTTTGATTATCAAAAGGCTTTATTAAATGAAATTAGGGCTAACCCGGCAAAAGAGGCAACTTTTACAATTAGAAGAGGCGGTGAAATAAAAGAGCTTCAGTTGCTTCTAGATACAAAGACTGAAGGCCCTGTTCAAGTTGGTAAAATCGGAGCCTACTTTGACATTAAAATACCAAAACTCTCATTCTTTAAGTCTATAAAAATGGGAATTCGCCAGACAAATGAGCTTGTAAAAGGTCTAATTTTGGGTATCAAAAAAATGTTTTCGGCCCGTAGTCTTGATGGAACAATGGGACCGGTCATGATCATCTCGCAGGGAGCAAATATTGCAAAAGCAGGCTTACTGCCTCTTTTTGTATTTTTGGCACTTCTTAGCATAAGCCTTGCAATAATGAACCTACTTCCAATCGGAGCTCTTGACGGTGGTCAGCTGTTGTTTTTGACAATAGAAGCAGTTATTCGCCGCAAAATTCCGGAGATTATAAAACTTGGTATCAATCTTGCATCTTGGGTGCTAATCTTAGGCCTTGCTTTATACATATCAATTCGAGAAATCGGACAACTTTTCGGTCCGGGTTTTAAGAGCCTGATTGCAAAAATTCAGGGAGTTTTAAAGTAATTTGTTAATTTACTGGAAATATAGCTTACAAATACCTCGCGGTTAGAGGTGTACGCAGCTTTTGCCGCGTTTCTGTTGTATGCAGATTTCTAATTAATATTTTTCAAAAATATTTTCCAATTTTTTCCAACTAACAATCGTACAAGAACCCCTTTTTTGATCCTCATCCCCTCCATAAACAACAAAATTATCATCTATAGGATTTTGAGATAGATCTGTCCAATACTTCAAACCATCAAAAAAATCTTGCGAAATCGTTCTTCCCGATTTTATCTCAACGGCAACAAGTTTATTTGCCCAATCAGCAATGCAATCAATCTCATGCCCTAACTTATCACGCCAAAAATAAACATTCGGGTTTTTACCTTTATTGAACCTATTTTTCATAAACTCTGAGAGAATTAATGACTCAAACAGGCCCCCTCTTAGGTAATGATTTGACAATACTTCCGGAGACTCAATTTCCAATAAGGAACATACAAGACCCGGATCATAAAAATATATTTTGGGCGATTTTATAAGTCTTTTACTAAAATTTTTTGAATGCGGTTGAAGCAAAAAAATCAGGTATGTGGCTTCCAAAATTGAAAGCCACGACTTTACTGTCTTGACCTCTATTCCACAATCATCGGCAAGTGAACTATAATTTAAAATTTGGCCTATTCTTCCTGCGCAAAGTCCAACAAATCGTTGAAAGGTAGACAAATCGTGTACATTTTTTATCTGACGCACATCTCGCTCTAAGTAAGTTTTTATATAATTGGGGTACCAATCAGAAGGATTAATATCATGCGCATAAATTCTTGGATATAATCCTTTAAAAATAAGGTCTTCCATCTTACTTGGCAAAAAGTTGGCCTGATCAAGTTCATTTATTGAAAGAGGAAGTAATGATATTGCCTCATTTAGAAGAATATTTTGTGAGCCTGTGATAATAAAATATCCATTAGCATTGTGTTCATCAACATAAGTCTGAATGTATGAAAGCAATCTTGGAATCTCTTGAACCTCATCAAGAATTATTCCATTCTCGTTATGATAAGTATCAAAAAAGGTGTATGGGTCTTTCTGTGCAAAATTAAATGTGTTTATATCTTCAAGAGACAAATATCTGTGTTTATCAAATGTATATTTAGCCAAAGTTGTTTTTCCAGATTGCCTTGGCCCCAAAATTGCAATAACAGGAAATTTTTTTGCCAACTCTTTTAATTTTAAATTTAAACTACGTTGAATCATTATAAAACCCTTTCTAACCGATGAATATGATTGCTATGGACAAATAATACCATTCGATACCTATTTTGTCCAAGTATTTATAAAAATACGATAAAATCATGTATAATCATTGCGTTTAGATACAAAAATTTACACCCCACTTCTCCCTCTTCCCAAAATCTATTTTCATCCAACCCTTGCCTTCCCCCCCCACCGTTTTTATTACAATTAGAATATAAATAAAGTTTAGTATTATTTTTAGAAGGGGGAAATATGATATCTCGTCGCTATCTAAGTCTTTTTATGCTTCTTGCAATTTTAGCCGGAGGCAGTTTTGTTAATGCAAAAACAACGAAGAAGCCTAAGACTAAAAAAATCACACTCACCGAAGAAGAGTTACAAGAAAAAATTGATACAGCCTTAAAAGAAGACGCTCAGAAGAGAAAAGCTGCCAAAGAAGCTAAAAAAGCTAAAGAGGCCAAAGACGCCGAAGATGCTAAGCTTGCTGCTGAGGAGTCTGAAAATAAACTTAAAGCAATTTCCGAAAAATTTAAGATTCCTTTGGAGCTTTTAAAAAACATTACAAATCAAACCTATTGGAATGATATGGTAGATAAATACAATGCCATGATGTCTAATCTTGTGGCTGAAAATAAAATAGATACTACTAACAAGGAATTAGTAAATATTCTAACATTTTCAAAAAATTTAAATGATGTTTTTTTTGCTTTTTCTACTGATACTGTCTCTAAAGAACATACTATATTTTTAGGTCCAGGGTCTTGGACTGATCACTTTTGGCCAATTAAAAAATATCACAACACTTTACAATACTCGAATGTCAACAGGATCAGAGGTACTAGTATTCCACATCTTTCAGACGAACGGGCGAGTATATTCAAAGTAACCCACTATCCAGATCTGCAGTTTATAACTCAAAACGGTTTTAAGTGTGGTGATGTAGGTGGAGCAATTATTATTTTCTCTATTGAAGATAAATATCTAACGGCTTATAAATACAAAGATGGAGTTTTAACTGAAGTATACAAAAAATCCATCGACGAGGAAATTAAATTATATGAAGCCAAAGAAAGACTTAGGGGTAGATAAGCATATAAAGGATTATAAATACAAAGATTTGGTTAGAAAGTAATTTTTCTTGCAGGGCTAAGGCGTTAAAAGCTTTAGCCCTCTTTTCTTCGGACCGGGGTTTAAGAGCTTAACTGCAGAAATTCAGAGGGTTTTTAAGTAAACTCTTTCCCACCTAAATTTCAGGCAAGACCATCAATATTTTCTTAATTATGGACACAAATTAATCTACGACGTAACCAAATACTGCATCCATAGGAGGAATTTGGAACGGATCCATTTTAGAATTACAAAGCGAAATTTCATAAACAACAATATCTTGATCCGTTTTTGTTCCTCTTTCAGAACTCTCGATGAATTTAATAAAATTTTTCTGTCCAATTAATTTAATTTTTTTGTCAGATAAATCAAAATAATTTTTATCAACTTTTATTCTTCTGAGGCTAATTGGTTTTTTTCCCTTGTTAATAAACACAATTCCACGCCCCAATCTTTGCATGATAAGAAGATTCGCTCCATCATGCTGAACTTCATGCACAAATTCACCTGGATTTCCAGCTTCTTTCATTTTGCGTCTAAATTTAATAGCATTACAAATTTTTTTAGATGGACCATGTTCTTTCCAAAAATCTTTGTTTAAAATTAATGGGAATCCATTTTGCCTACTCAAAATAAAACAACATCCTAATTCCGCATATGTAGCGTCCACTGCACTATGTCTCATTCCTGGGTTCATTAGATTATCATGCGATCTTGCAAATGTTATTGAATCATTAACGCCATTTGTTTTAATAAAAGCGATCGCACTACCGTTGGCAAATGATCCCTCCTTTCTAAACAACTTATTTAACTCACAAGCCAAAGTGTCATCCGTAACAGACATTCCTATCGATTCAAATTCTTTGTATTTTTGGTCGCAAGCATTGAGAACCTCTCCATAACAAAAACAATTTTTATTACGTGTTTTTATAAAGTTAAAACGCAAGTCCAAAAATTCCTTTTGAATATGTTTGGCAGCATCAAATCTAAAACCCGTTACTCCCACGCTAATTAATTTACTCAAAAATATCTCGTGGGCTAACCTAACTTTTTCTGAATCCCATTTTAAAATTGGTAGATCTACTCCCATCCACTTGTCACTACACCAATCAATATCATCACTTCCAAAAGGTTTTCTAATTTTTTCTAAAATCAAAGTACTAAGTTCTTCTCTTGTTCTTTTTAATATAACTTTTTGTGAACCGTTTTTAGCTGTAACAACTTCGAAATACCTATCCCATTCTTCTTTTGTAAGATCAAGTCCAAAATGATTCAACACAACATCAACAATAATTTCTAATCCATTTTCTCTTGCTATTTGTATTAAACGCTGTAAATCTCCACACCTACCATACTTCCCACCCACATCTAACCCAACAATTTCGTATCCAAAAGGTTGATATGCAGCCCACCATGCATCAGTTTGCGATTTTGATTTGGATATTTGAATGGGAGAAATCTGAATATGCGAAAAACCGGCTTTCGCTATTTGTGGTATTTTTTCAATAACTTCTTGCATTGTTTCATCAAAAGCATGGTATATTGCAATTGGTCCAACTTGCAAAGCTGCTGCTGTAGGTGTAGTTGTTGTCGAAGCTGCTGCAATCTCTTCTTCAACAAAAATTAGCGGCTTAGGTTTTCCTCGTCCTTTATCGCGTTTTCCCCTCCTAATTCCTGCCCCCATATTTACATCATCAGGTTGAGGGGCAACACAACTATCAAAATCTAGCTCCCTAAATACACCATCAGGTTGAGGAGCTGGATTGTCAGCAAGATCCAATACTCTTTTGGAAAATTTCTTTGGGGAACAAGATTCTTGCCCCTTTAGCTTTCTTTTACTTGGGCTACCTAAACCCATACCAGCAAGCATATTGGCTGCTCCTGTAACAGGCGTTGGAGGTGTAGTAGGAGTTTTCTTTGGAGTTCCACTTGAAGTTTTCTTTGGAGTTCCCTTTGGGGTTTCCATAGGCAAAACAAATCCTGAAAAACAAAATAAAATACCAGATAAAAAAAAGACTTTTTTAAACAATTGCATAAATGTATCCTCCATTTGACTTCATTAACCTAATACACACAAGTTATCAAAAACACATAAAAATGCAAATTGATTAATAATTTATTTATTTTTTGATTTTTTATTACAATTCGTACATAAAGAGCTAGATTTTTTTCCATAAATCGGGATTAGAGATATAATGAACCACGACCTCACGGTTGAAGCTATGACCCGTTTTAGAAGCAATTACTTTTCCGGCTATCGGCAAGCCTAATAAACCTAAATCCCCAATCAAATCAAGAACCTTATGCCTTATGCATTCATCTTTAAATCTAGGCTCATTTAAAAAACCCTCATTGCTTAAAACAAGCGTATTACCAAGAGAAGTCCCTTTGGCCACACCCAACTTACGCATTTGCGGAAGCTGTTCTAAAAAGCCAAAAGTGCGGGCCGGAGAAATTTCCCGGGAAAAGAATTCACTTGTTAAAGCGCATTCAAATTTTTCATCGCCAACAAGCTTGTTTGTAAACTCACCGGTATAATTTATTAAAAGTTCGGTTAAATTATCCTGTGCAGGATATATGTGAATAAATCGACCCGTTTTTAAATCTTCAAATTTTAAAACTTCTTTAGGTGTTAAATATTTCTTAGGTGTATCTTGGATCTGAAAACCGCATTCATGAATACCTTGGACAAATGCAGCTGCACTACCATCCATTATTGGAATCTCAACCCCATAAACCTGAATCAAAACATTATCAAGACCAAGACCGACAATCGCTGCCAGAAGATGCTCCGTCGTACTTAATATCCATTTATCATTTTTAAGGACAGTCGCAAGCATGGCAACCTCAGGAATTACGGAGCCTATTCTGAACACATCTTCAGAAAAATGCGGGTTTGAAAAAACAATCCCGGAGTTAGGGACTGCAGGAGTCAAAATGATTTTTGCGGGTTGTCCGGAATGAACTCCGATACCCTCAAAGACAACTTCGTTTTTTAATGTGCGTTGCTGCATACAAAACCTTAAAAAAAATATAGCAGGTCCCAAAGAAACCTGCTACAAATTAACTTTTGATCTAAAGCTTAAATTAGTCTTTAAACTGGGCTTGGTGTGGATGCTCTTCCCCCACATAAACCTTCAATTTCTTAATAATTTTATTGTTCAGCTTATTCTTTGGAAGCATGCCCTTTACGCCATGGATAATCAGTCTACGAGGATCTTTTTTAAAAACATCAGAAGCTGAAGGCTCTTTCAAACCGCCTCTCCATCCTGAATAGCTCAAATAGATCTTATCTTCCCACTTATTCCCGGTTAAAACAATTTTTTCACAGTTGGTAACTATAACGTAATCACCGGAATCAGTATGAGGGGTATAGGTTGCTTTATCTTTTCCTCTGAGCATATCGGCAACTTGGGTGCATAAACGACCTAAAACCTTGCCTGAAGCATCGATCTTGCGCCACTTTGGCTTACGTTCTTCATTTTTCAGTACGAAACTCTTATTCATATCCATGGTTGAAACCTTAAAAATCAATATTTCTTAGAAAAAAACGACCTTTTTATTTTAAGATAAAAAAGTGTACTGGTCAACTAAATATCTACTAACACTCTATAACTGCCTTCATAAATGCCATAAAAAGCGGTCCTACATTCAGGGGAGATGATTTAAATTCCGGATGAGCCTGGGTTCCAACCATAAATGGATGGTCTTTAAGTTCAGATACTTCCACCAAATCCTTTGCGGGGTAAATCCCGGAAAAAACAACTCCGGCCTGTTCGAACTGCTGGCGGTATTTATTGTTAAACTCGTAGCGATGACGATGCCGTTCCTCGATTAATTCCTTACCATAAGCCTGGAATGTCTTTGTTCCCTTCACAAGCCTGCAAGGGTAAGTCCCAAGGCGCATGGTAGCGCCCTTCCTTTCAATCC
>CAZSLQ010000001.1:27347-40796 GCA_964607885.1 uncultured Pseudomonadota bacterium | reverse complement strand
GTTCTTGTCAAATTCAGAACTATTTGCATCCTTAAGCCCCAGAACATTGCGGGCAAATTCAATGAGCATCACTTGCATACCAAGGCAAAGCCCAAGGTATGGGATATTATGCTCCCTTGCCCATTGTGCTGCCAATATTTTCCCCTCTACACCGCGATTATCAAAGCCTCCCGGAACGACAATCCCCTTTACCTGCGCGAGTTCCTTCCAGATTGGGGCTGTAGGATCGTCCTTGGCTTTCTCAAGTTGTTCTGCTTCAATAACCTCCAAATCAACTTTTGTTTTATTCCAGTAACCCGCAGAGGTTATTGCTTCAATAACACTTATGTATGGATCATTGCTGCCAACGTATTTTGCTACAAGCCCGATCTTAACCTTTTTAGTACTCTGTTCGATCAATTCAATAAGATTAACCCATTGAGTAAGATCCGTTTTTTTTGGGTTCTTAATTCCAAAGTATTCCTGAATCTTATCGCAAAGTCCTTGACCATCAAGATCTAGAAAAAGTTTATAAATGGGCTTATATGTTAAAACTTGAAAAATAAAATCTTTTGAAACCCCACACATAACTGATAATTTTTCACGCGTCTTTACCCCGATTGGCTTTTCTGCCCTAAGCGCAATTCCGTCCGGAATTAAACCTAAACCCTTTAGGGCATAAACACTGTGCTGTGTTGGCTTAGTCTTAACCTCATTTGCCCAGGTTAAATAAGGTACATAGCTTAAGTGGAAATGTAGCAATCTATTTGGCCCTAGCTCTAATCTAACTTGCCGAATGGCCTCCAAAAAAGTGTTACCCTCCATATCTCCCACTGTTCCACCTATCTCAATAAGTACAAAATCGGTTTTCTGCTCAAGCGCAAAGTCAAATAATCTCTCTTTTATTGAATCAACAACATGTGGGACTAGCTGTATGCATCTTCCCAAAAACTTGCCTTCTCTTTCTCCCTGAAGAACTTCCTCAAAAATCTGTCCTGACGATACTGAAGATTTTCGAGTTAACTGTAGCTGCATTATGCGCTCGTAATGTCCTAAGTCCAGATCGGTCTCTGCACCATCTGCAGTTACAAAAACCTCACCATGTTCCATAGGAGACATGGTTCCAGGGTCAACGTTCAAATACGGATCCCACTTCACAACTGAGATGGAGTATCCTGCATTTTTTAATAATATCCCTATTGAAGAGACCAAAACCCCTTTTCCAATTGAGGAACAAACACCTCCAGTAATTGTTATGAAATTTATACCGCTTTCGGCAACCAATTTTAGTTTTGCAGCAATTTTCACGAACTCTCCTTCAAAACAGGTTTTTATTAGATCAAAATATCCTCAGATTATAGCTAATTTTTGCAGAAAAGACCCATATTTTAAAAAATTAGGCATTTTTTGCTAAAACTCCTTAGATTCAACCCTTTTGCCTTTTAAATAGATCTAAATTATAATGAAAACTGTAATTAATAATAAGGTTTATTAATTTCTTTACACAAAATGAATATATTGGGGGTAATTCCGTGAAACAAACATTAACTTTTATTTTTTTATTTTTATGTGCATCTCAAAATTCAAATATTTTTCCCATGTCGAGAAATCAAGGCGAAAAACGCCGCATCTCATCGGGAAGACATGAAGATTTAGAATTAGGAACTCCCCAAGCAAAGCATAAAGAGATCGCTAAATCTAATCCGGAACAAATTGTTGGCATTACACCAATTCCAGAGGAGCTTGTTCATATTCGGACACGCCAAATAAGAGCCGGATTTGAACAATTATTACAAGAAAAACACAAACTGGCGTCATCACAAGACGCAATTGAACTTGAATTAAACGAGGAATACTTTATTCCTGCCAACCCTAACTTAACTGCAAATTCAATAATAAGTATAGTACCTAAAACGTTATACGAACAATCCCTAAAAAATATATCCCTGAAGATCTTAACCTACTCACCGATCCAGCTTATAGAATTACTGACAAAATTTGGCAATAAGGAGATGTTTCGTTCAAGTTTGGAATTTGAAATTACTCGAAAGTTGACATTCGAAAATGTAAATTTTTTTTCGCTTAAGATACAAAGTACACCCATTTATATTTTTCAGCACAACGCATCTGTAGACTCGGCAACTTTTTCCCCTGACGGAACACAGGTCCTAACAGCCTCAGCAGACAATACTGCAAAATTATGGAATTTAGCTAACGGATCTTTAGTTAGAACATTTACTCATAACAACCAAGTGACATCTGCAATTTTTTCACCTGATGGAAGACAGGTCTTAACTGCATCGTGGGATGGTACAGCAAAATTATGGAACTTAGACGGCTCATTGGTCCAAACATTCAATCACAATGATTGGGTAACCTCAGTAAAATTTTCCCCTGATGGGTCGCAAATTTTGACGTCCTCGAACTATAATTATATAACTAAATTGTGGAACTTGGATGGATCATTAGTTCAAATATTTCACGTCAATCACGATGAAACAGTAATCCCTGATGGGGGCACACCAATACTAGCCATTACTCAAGGTCAATACGGTCCCGATTGGACTCCAGAACAAAGTTTCTGCTTAACATCAACAATCTTTTCCACCAATCAAAAACAAATACTGACCATACTATTGGACAACACGGCAAAATTATGGAATAAAACTTGTTGCGCTTTCGTTCAGACATTTGCTCACAATAGCTTTATTAATGCAGCAGTTTTTTCTCCTGATGGCACACAAGTATTAACATCTTCTAATGATCAAACCGCAAAATTATGGAAAATTCATCCACTCTTATATAAAAACATTTCCATAGCGGAATTTGCATTAATTTTACTTATTCTGCAATACAAAAGCTTTGTTAAATCAAACCCGAATATTCTAGGATTTGTCATAAATCTTCTTGAGCAAGTTGATGGGGACGTCCCTGAAGAGCAAAAATACATAAAAAATTATTTTATGCAATTTCTAGCTATTCACCCATAATAGCATTTAGCAAATTTAATAAAATTAACACACAATCCGTGACCTCGCTATGTTGGCTTGTACAATCGAGTAAATACCTTACTGCATCATTTTTTCTATATCATCAGAATACTTAGGTAGACCTTCACTCAAACAAACAACCCCCTCACCTGTAATTACATAATCATCTTCGATTCTAATTCCAATATTTTCCTGAGGGATATAAATCCCAGGCTCCAGTGTAAAGACATCACCAGGCCGTAACTCAATCTCATAATTTCCTACATCATGCACATCCAGACCAAGAAAATGCCCAATCCCATGAACAAAATACTGCGCATAACCAAGCTTATTTAAAAATTTAATGGCTTGGTGATGTAACGACCTCTCAGGAAGTTTAGGGTTATTTAAAAACATTCCGGGAACAGCCATGGATTCTATATGTTTTTGGGTCTGTAAAACAATTTCATAAACCTCTTTTTGTCGTGTAGTAAACTTGCCATTCACAGGAAATGTCCTGGTCAAATCTGATGAGTAATTTCCAAATTCCGCACCGATATCAACGACAACCAAATCACCATCCTTGAGCTGATTATTTCGATCAGAAGAGTGTAAAATCGTGGTATTGATTCCAGTTGCAACAATGCTCGGGAAAGCCGGAGCGGACGATGCAGCCTCTTTAAAAACATACTCAATAAGCGCCTGCACTTGATATTCATACTTTCCTGGAGTTATTGATTTTGCGGCCACCTTCATGGACGTAGAGGTAATTTGCGCTGCTTTATAAATTAGGTTAACCTCATATTTGTCTTTAAATCTACGAAGATAATGCACAATACTTGACGCATCACGCATTGTTACTTTACAAGCCGATAACCATTCTTGTAACCGTGCAATAAACTGCATCTGCACAAAATATCGGAAACAAGATGAGTCCATCAAAGTATAAACCACTCCGTTCTGTCCTAAATGTTTTTTCAGATCTGCAACAAGCTCACTATATCTTTCAAACGTAAACAGGGAGGCACAAGAGTACCCCTTAACCTCCTGCCCAAGATATTTTATTTGATCAACCGACATGGAAAGTGGATCACTTTTAATATTTAAATCCGTTTTAACCCATTGTTCACGACTAGTCGAGTAGAAAGGTATATAAGCAACATCAGGACCATCCCAATAACAACATACAATAGTTGCCGGCTCCAAAATTCCAGATAAGTAATAAAAAGAACTTTCTTGCTTAAATACGTATCGATCCGTTTCAAAATTGGAAACAAGCAAAAATACAGCATTTTTAACATCTGGATTTAATTTCTTAATCTGCTCAATTACTCTTTTTCTTCGATTTCTAAATCGATCTAAGTTTTTTTCTTGAGTAAAAAACATTTAATCCTCCTTATGGATGACAGCAGGACGTCTAAATTTTTTCGCAAATGAGCCTAATGAGTCTAATCGCAAAGAAAACACAAACGAGTGCTCCGCCTTTCTGTTCCCATACTCTCGATACTTCTTTTCCTCAAAACCTACATAACAGCCCCAACAGTGACCATTAATTTCCATTTTTATCCTATGAATCAGAGGTTTTAGACTCCGCAAATCTAAAAAGTGAGTCCCTTTTTCATCATAAAACTGTCCGTCATAACAAAGCATAACCTCTTTACCTAGCGGAATTGCAATATTCATCAAAATAAAGTGGGGAATATTTGATAATAGCTCACGAGACTGTTGCAACAAGGGATGCTGATAAAGATACCCAATTGAAAAATTTAACTTATCTCTAAAAATTCCGGCCAAAAATTGAGATTGCAATAATCGAGAACTTCCCCATTCAAATTCTTGCGCCAAAGAAACTTTAAAAATGTTCCACCCAATATTAAAATCATAGTTAAAGGGTAAAATGTGTTTCTGAGTTACACCTCGACGTAGATAAAAAATGTCATCTTTGTTATAAAAGTCATAACCTTGCTCCAAATCTAGTCCGAATGACCAGTCCCTCCAATTTAAGTCATTACGTAAATTACAAGATATCTCATGGATCGGATAGGCTCGATCCCACAAATCCATGTAATACCAATTTTTTTGATAAAATTTGGGGAGAAAAGTCCATTTTACAGATGGCTGCGAATAATGAACACAACTAAAATCGTCATTGTATCGAGTAGCTTCCGGAAGCATCCACTGCACACCATACTTAGCATAAATTCGATATGCCCCCTGCCCAAAAAGATGATCCTCTATCACATTTTTTTTATAAATCTCAGCCGTCTGGGTATTACTTCTAAACTGGACTTGCGGTTCAACAAAAAGTCTGAATGTGTTATGTTTCAGGCTAAATGCCGAATGAAAATTACCCTTATACCCAGCCCTGAATACATCATGTTTTTCAAGAGGAATTATTGACGATTCCTTAATCATTTTTGAATTTACAAAAAGCCTCTCTACCTCAACTTGCCTATAAAAAATTTGATCAAAAAATAGATCCTGCCGGTAAAATAGGATATTATTCAAACTCCAACCCGTAGGACTCCATTCAAAATGTGGAAGTTTTACAGTTCTGAATCGATCTTCAATCTCTTTTTTCGTAGCTAAACAACAATCGTACTCCCCACTTTTTTCTTTATTTTGGTTTACAAATTTTTTGGAAAAATCATACTCCTCATCAGAGAGTTTTACAAATTTTTTTCGACTTGTGCGCTCCTTATCTCCTTTAAGTTCAAGCAGATGCTTTTCGGAAAAACCTCTAAAAATAATCGAATTAAAAAATGTGTCATCCACCTCCTCTATGTTATTATAAAAGTAGTACCCAATATTTTTATCGGTACCAAAATCAGCACGAATAAGGCTTCTGATATCAAAATGTCCCAAATTCAATAAATGGCTAAAATCCTTACCCTGAACCCAGTATCTATGTTGCGTTTTTTGAACAATATTTTTACTTTGTAAGGCATATGAATCATTCACAATTGCATACTGCCCATAAGCGTTGGTAAAAGATGAGGGAGAACGCGCCCACCTTAATTCATCTGAAAAAACCGCTCCTCTATTTGTCTTAAAGTCAACCCCTATTGTAGTATCACAGTGAGGATTTATATATTTGTAATACTCCAACTTCATTCCAAAACCAAGATCATAATCAAATGAAAATTTAGGAATTAAAAATCCGGACTTGGATCTGCCCTGAATAGGAAAAACCATTCCAGGCATATAAAAAAAGGGAAAACCACCAATTTTAAAAAAAATATTAGAAGATTTTATAAAATAACTTCCGTGAACGACAGCCGTATCTGCTTGAAAATACCAATGTAAATCATCTTGATCACAAGCAGAGAAAATAATATCCTGCATTTGCCAGTTAATATCATCGAGCTTTTCTGCCTTTTTAGCTGAAATAAAACCCTCATCCATGTGAATTTTAATATTTTTGGCATACCCGGTTTTTTTTGCAAGATCCAAAAATAGATAATCTGTCAAAATTATAAAATCATTATTCTCAAGTTTTACAGGACCGCACGCATCCATACTTGCAATAAGTATCTGCTTTTTCCTGTCAACCTCAACCCTATCTGCACAAAGATGCAGTTTTTGATCTATAACTGCCTCCACAGCACCATCAAATATGATATTGTCTTCATCTAAAACGGTTTGTCTTAAGCTATTGACTCGCAAAAATTTGCCGGAAACCGAAGGTTTTATAAAAGCATTCAAATCGAGATCCTGAAACAAGTTCAGGATGACAAATAAAAAAAAATATAAAAAAAACCGTAACTTTTTATTCATCAGAATTAAAATGGGCTTCTACTTGTCAAAGCTTTAGAGATTGTTACTCGGTCCATGTATTCAAGATTTGATCCAATCGGTACCCCTCGTGCCAACCTGGAAACATTAAGTTGCAGATCCTTTATTTTTGAAAAAATATAACTGGCTGTCGCTTCACCCTCAGGTGTAGGATTTGTAGCAAAAATAAGCTCTTTTATAACCCCAATTTTTAATCTTTTTTCTAATTGATCGACTGTTAAATTATCCGGTCCAATCCCCTCAAGCGGACAGAGCGCTCCTCCTAAAACATGGTATAGCCCCTTGTATACCCCGCTATTTTCAATTGCAAACATGTCGTATAGCGACTCCACCACACAAACAACTCCTCTGTCTCGCCTAGGTGACATACAAATTGAGCAGAGCTCATCTTGAGAATTTTCCGTCAAATTAAAACAATCTTTACAAAACTTTATGGAATTCTTCGCCTCAATCAATACCTGACAAAATTGCTCAACATTTTTAGAATCACTCATCAGAAAATGAACCGCAACCCTGTAAACATTTTTGGAGGCCAAAAATGGAATTCTCTGCAACTGGCGAATAAATTTTTGAAAAGTTGGCAAATCCGAAAACATCAAAAACCTGTTTTGTTTTTTAAAGCATACTTTCTAAAATAATCCTCGAATAATGTAAAGATGTTATTAACTGTCCAATATAACACAAGACCAACCGGAAAACCGGCAAAAAGAACAGTCATAACAACGGAGAAAAAATACATCATGATCTTTTGTTTTTCGTCAACTGAAGGCGTAATTATCTGCTGCCAAAGCATTGTTAAACCCATAATAATAGGAATTATGTAACATGGATCTTTAGCCGAAAGATCACTAATCCACCAAACAAACGGCGCTTGATAGAGACCAAGATAATTATTTAACACTCTGTACAAGGCAAATAAAATAGGCATCTGGATCAACAAGGGTAAACAGCCTAACAATGGTGTTGCTGTCGAAAGATTATGATCCTGATGGAATTTTACAAGTTCCTGATTTTGAAGCTTTATATCATTACGGTATTTCTGACGAATTCTCTGAATGGTTGGTTGATATTTTTGATAAACCTCCATCCTTCTTCTGCTGTAAATTGAAAGCGGCATAAACGGAAGACGTAAAATTATTGTCATAGCAATAATCGCCCAACCATAATTTCCAAGCAGCGAAACCAGCCACTCGATCAACTTTAAAAGCAATTTACATAACCAAGACAGCCATCCAAAAGATAAAAGCTCAGTCAATCGAACATCCACATCAGACATGGCATCTAAAATCTTTGGCCCCATATAAAAGGATAGATTAAATTTACTAGACTCTTTTATTTCTATGCTCTCTAAAATTTGCAAAACATTTTTAACGTCGATCTTTTTGAAATATGCGCGTTGAACAAATTTGGCAGGATCATTAACAATCCCATGAACAAAATATCGATCATCAACCCCAAACAAAATTTTAGGGGTTCCCCAATGCCAAACCAGATCCTGAGCCGAATTCAAATCAATCTTTTCTACGGACTCTTTAACTTCATTAAAAATAAATCCACCCAAAGGATCACCCTCAATCTCACCAACACATGGAGATTTTACAAAAATTCTTGCACGTAAAGCATCTGCACTTTGACGTTTTGGCTCAAAATCAATACCTAAATCAATTTTATAACCATCTTTGTAAATCACATAAGTTTTCTGAATACTCCAAAGCCCGGTTTCTGCCTTATAAGCAACCTCTATTACATCAGATTGCCCAACTTTCTTGTCCTGCTTATACAAAAATTCATATTGGTAAGGGGTATCCTTTTCAAGGGCTAATAAAAAACACTCTCGTTGGCTTGGATCGTCTTTAGATGTTGGTTCAAGCGTTTTTAGCAAAGCCCCATTCTTCCCCTTATAATTCTTAAATTCAAGTGATGTTAAAACAGCCCCATTATTTGAAAATACAGCTTTGTAAGATGGAGTTTCAACATCTGTTAATATTTCAGCACGATCAAGCTTTTTTTTCTCAAATTCCACATCCACACTTATTGGACGATAAAGATCTGAAACTGCAGCAACCTTTATAGGTTGGCCTGTAACCGGCTGTTGTGAAGTTGATGCAACGTTAGACCTCTTAGACTCCTTTCCCTTACCAGTAAAATAGTACTGCAAACCCAAAACGGTTAGCATCGACAGTGCCAAAGAAATAAAAAACTTCTTATCCATTTCAATCCTTATTTAAATTGACTAAAAACTGAATTTTAACAAAGAATGGAAGATCAAGCTAGCTTTTATTCTACAAAAACCTACCTAACCCCTGTAAAATCCCATCTAAAACACCTTGCCAAGAATTGTCCTGGCTACCCCCAACCTCAATTAAAATGGCAGGAGCAACAATTCCACAAAGCGGAGTAAGCGGAATGCCAAAAACCCCACCAAAATCAAAGAATTTCTTATTTTCATTTTCCGACAAAACATCTGCAAGATCTTGCGCAATTTGTCTGGTTTGAAAAATATTTACCTGATGAGCACGAAAAACCGACATAAACCTAAGCGATGAAAAATTACGATAAACAAAGTCCCCAACAGGGTCAGTCACATGGTAATAAACATAAACTTTGGGTTTATTTGAATCGAGCTTAAACAACCTTAGGTCCACGAATAATTCTACATTTAAACGATTTGCAAAAGATGCATTCTGAAACTCCACTATTTTTTCTCCGGGCACACGAGTCAAAACAACCCGACAGTCACTCCTTTTTTCAAGGTTATTTTGAAGCTCTTGGGCAAACTGAAATGTTGCCGCACGCTCAAAACCACTACTCAGGCTGCGTCCTGCCTGGCCAGCATGCCCTCCGGGATTAATCATAATAACTTTTTTCAAGCCCTTTAATGAGTTATCAAGAAACGAATCTTGCGCACTTGATCTGAAAATCAAAAAAATGAATGTGAGTAAAAAAAAATTCTTAAATCTCTTCATAACCGAAGTTTAAACCAAAAACAGTTAATTTACAAACGAAACCCCAGCGAGATTGGATCCCGCCGGGGCCGATATTTTTTATAGAAAAATCATTTTTAGCAGGATTAACGAACGCATTCCCTTGGAACAAGCCCTCCATATTTTTGAATTAACTCCAAATCGCAATTTGTAGTTAAAGCATCTTTTTCTGGGTAACTACTGGAGCAAATCCCAGTCTCGGAATACCAAGATTCAGGAATTTTAGACCCCAATATCCAAGGGGATGACAAGCCATAAAAAATAGATGGCAATGGAGTGTGGCAGTATATTGGTGGCCATATAATTTTGTACGCAACCCAAGCACTGCCAATAAGCAATGCCCCATTGACCGTAAAAGAGGTCATTTTTTCGGCCAGATATTTTCCTACGTTTGCTAATATTTCTTTATAATTTTTAAATCCAGTCTTCATTCCCTCTTGCCACCAAGAGTCTTTCTTTTCAGACTTTTTTTCTGTCTGTTTTATCATCTTTTCAAGTAGCTCAATCTGTTTTTTACCCATCTCAACCTGATTCTGTAAACGAATAAGGTCTAATAGTTGTGCATTTGCCTGCTCAGGTTTATCAACACTGACAGATGGCGATACGCTTAAAAGTTTCAGAAAGTCGGGTAGAGAGACAACTTGCTGATCTTTTCCCTCACCCAAAACAACAATCGGTTTCTCTTTCGAAGCCTTTTTACCCGAGTCAACCGATGCTCCATTTGTGTCTGACTCTTGCTTCATGGCAAAAAGAATCATACCTGTAGCAAAAAGAGCTACAGCCAAAAGGCCGCAAACTAAAACTTTAAACTTAAAACTTAACATGTGATTCATAAGTCCCCCCAAAATTTTGTACCCTAAATTACCCTCTTGATTTTTATTGTACCTAAAGAATGCGTTTTTGCAATTAAACAGGCTACTTTAACGTTTTATTTTAAAAATAGGGGCATCCTAAAACGCCCCTATTTCATATGCAAACATGGATGCAAACTAATAATCATTTATTTCTCAAATTGTAATTTTTCTAAAGGATTGTACATGCCGATGTACTTTGCCTCTTCTGACCAGAGCTTTGGGAAGTTGCACTCTGCTGATCCGTACCTAATACAATATTCTTAATAAACACAAAAAAATCTTCTCCGGCATGGAGTCCGCTAGTTACTATGTACGAATAAATTAATGGAACAAAATAAAACAACCAAATACTGACAATAATTCCATGTAACCCATCAAGTCTGGTTGCAGGAACAACATATTTTCCATGTAAAACGCCGCCAACACTTGAAGGATCAACTAACACACCTAATGCCGCTGGAAGTCTATGATTCCAAATATCAGAAATGCTCATTGAATTTGTCAGCAATGATAAAAAATAACACAATCCTATCTCAACGAGAAAATTAAAAAACAGCTTACCTTGCGGCGAACTCAAACAATTCTGAAATCTTTCTGATTCTCGAGAAACTATCTCACCACACCCTGAGGATGTTAAAGGGCAAACGCCGGCAAATCTACGTATATTATCCAAAATTGGGCTAGCCACGTTTTTTTCTGAACTCAAAAAGCGTTTTACAATTTCACGAATATGGCGTACCTCTTCATCAGAACCATATACCTGAGATCCCCTTAAATTTCTGAAACTTATTGCCTGCCTTGCTTGTCCGGCATTTTCGATAATGACCCCTTGCACATTTGGCAAACCCGTAATCAACATCTCTCTTGTGGATGTGTTGTAATTAACCACCAAACGCCTTCCGTCTATACTAAATTCACGTTGCACATTTTGTCCGGACATTGCCGAAAGGCTGGAATTAAATAAAATACCAGCTATAAAAAATAATCCATATAATATTTTTTTCATAAGAATAACCTCCTAAATTTTGTTCTTTACATAACAAGACATTGATCTTTTTGGGGACGCTCAAGCTGCTCTTTTAATCTTTTTAGGACCTCTGCATCTTCATCCTGCTGCTCTTTTGAGTAAGAACTTTGATAATCATGTTTTGAGCTTGAATTTACCGAGGGCAAAAGTTTACCAGACTCAATTAAATTGAACATGTTGTATATATCCATAATCACTTTAGTGGATCTTCGATCTACACCAATTGAATCGGTTATAATCAAACCAACTCTATCTCCATCTTCCCTTCGTACCAAAACGGTAACCCAATGATTTCTATTTTCAGTTGCCAAAATATAAATTAAGTGATTAATTCGATGAGATTTAAAAGCTGCTACAAGTCTCTCTGATTTTTCAACCATTTGTACATCCAGCTCATAACCAGTACTTGCTGCATTACCGGAAACAATTATTCTTCCTAAGACATCCGGCGACAATAATTTTTCAATCTCATCACCCTGCAAATTAGAAAAACCATCTTCAGCAACAGTTTTTTGCTCTCTTTGTGCTAGAATGAGATCTTTACCCGGTATAAGGGTTTCACGTTCAAAATGTTCTCGGCTGTTAAGTAACTCTAAAAGTTGCTGAGCCGGTGCATTTGGGTTTGTTGCAAAAATTTTTGCAGTATGCGCAGCATAGTATCCGCAAAGACTCGCAAAATGTTTTCCATATATCTCAAGAAAACCAAGAGCATGGTATGATTGACAAAGTGTAGGCAACTGTGTAATTAAAGGATTGTTTTGCAATGGAGTATCAAAAAGAAAATTTCTATTCTCCCGATCGCATTGGGCAATAATTTGTATTGCTTGATCAGGACCGTTAACAGGAGTATCCATCTCAAGTTCAATATATCTACGGTATGGTCTAGGAAGAGCTTCCAGATTCAATTTTATTGCTTTAATTATGTCTGCATCATGGGCTGTTGGAGTTTCAACATTCTGAGCTATCGAAACTCTGGCATAATGAGAATATCTCTTGAAAACCTCACTTGCGGAACACGTTTTCTTTGCCGCAGGCTCCCCATCAGACTTCATGGCACATAAATTTGTACTAATTAAAGAAGCCAACATCACAATTGAAATTAGAAACCTATTCATAACTTAACCCCCTGAATAAAATAAATACAATTTTATATTATAACTTATTTAATTTTCTCACAATATTTTATATTGGTCAAATGGACCATCTTACAATAAGCAAACAGATAACAAATAAAATAAAATTATTATTTCAATCTGAATGTATAAAAATTAAAAAACTCTCTTTTCAAGCCATTTGCAATATTAAAAAACTAAAAATATACTTTAACGCAACAAACTAAACATTAAAAAATGCAAAAAACAGGATATTAAATGTCAAATTTTTGGGAAAAACAGGCGCAAAATCTGCCTTGGTTCAAGTCATGGGAAAAAATTTTGGAATGGAAAGAACCATTTGCACACTGGTTTGTTGGCGGTCAAACCAATGCATCATACGCCTGCATAGATATTCATATAAAAAATGGACTTCAGAAAAAAAATGCAATAATTTGGGAAAGCGAAACCGGAGAAAATAAAACCATTTCCTATGGCCAATTACATGACGCAGTAAATAATTTTGCATATTTTCTACAAACCCAAGGGGTAAAAAAGGGCGACATAGTTATCATCTATTTGCCAATGACCCCAGAGTCAATTGTGGCTGCACTTTCAGTTGCAAGATTGGGAGCAACTCATTGCATTGTTTTTTCGGGCTTCAGCGCTAACGCGTTAAAAGAAAGAATCCTGGACACACAAGCAAAATTTTTAATAACAACAGACACGGCCTTTTACAGAGGCAAACCG
>CAZSLQ010000001.1:27020-27337 GCA_964607885.1 uncultured Pseudomonadota bacterium | reverse complement strand
AAATAATACAAATAAAAAGAGATAGCGATGTTTATGTAGCTAAAAACCATATAAAACCCGTCCCTGTGGAATCCAATCATCCTCTTTTTATTCTTTATACCTCCGGAACTACGGGAAAACCAAAGGGAATTGTGCATTCTACCGGCGGTTATTTAACCTATGTTTACTCAACAATAAAATGGGCTTTTGATATAAATAAGGATTCAATTTACTGGTGTACTGCAGATATCGGTTGGATAACGGGTCACTCATACGTTATCTATGGACCTTTAATGCATGGCGCTACTATTTATATTCGAGAGGGAGCCCCTGACTTT
>CAZSLQ010000001.1:24573-26902 GCA_964607885.1 uncultured Pseudomonadota bacterium | reverse complement strand
ACTGGTACAATGAAATCATAGGAAAACAGATTTGCCCAATTGTTGACACATGGTGGCAGACAGAAACGGGAGGATTTTTAATCAGCCCAACAGTAGGGCTAGACTTGGTTAAACTAAAACCGGGATCTGCAACCTTTCCACTCCCTAATATTCATGCAGAGATTGTGGACGAGTGCGGCATCCCTGTGCAGAACGGCACAAAGGGGTATCTCATAATCAAAAAACCCTGGCCGGGGATGGCTTTAGGAATTTATAACAACCCCAATGCATTTAAAGAAATATATTGGGCCAAGTTTCCCGGTAGTTATTATACCGGAGACTATGCAATAAAAGATTCTGACGGATATTTCTGGCTACTCGGACGCGCAGACGAGGTTTTAAACGTAGCGGGACATAGAATTGGCACAGCAGAGGTTGAAAGTGCAACACTTACCCACGAGGCAGTTGCAGAGACAGCCGTTGTGGGTATTAAAGATGAAATTAAGGGTGAAGCTTTAATTGTATTCTCAACTTTAAAAACAGGCTTTGTTGCTACGCCTGAAATAAAAACACAAATAATTCAAACAATACGGACGCAAATTGGAACATTTGCCACACCTAAGGAGATTTATTTTGTTTCGGGACTACCAAAAACTCGCTCGGGCAAAATTATGCGAAGACTCCTGAAGTCCATTGTTCAAGGGCAAAACATTGGCGATACATCAACGCTTGAAGACGGAACACCACTGGAAGAGATTAAGGAAATTTACAATAAATTTAAGCTACAGATGGAAATTGCCGCAAAGCTCTAGGCTCCACCAAAGAATCTATCAATGCCAAAGATTTCTCATCAAGCTTGTACTGTTTAACGCGTTCATCCGTTCTTCCGTAACGAATACCTACAAACTTGATGCCCAAATCTTGCGCCGTAGCTTTTACAGACTCAACATTTTTAAGCTTGTCATCAACAAAAACAATTTTTTTGACTTTTAAATCCGACTTACCCTGTAAAAACAACTTCAGCGCATCTCCTTTGTGAAGCCCATCACAAAACAAGATACCGTCAAAATACGTAGCACTAACCTTGGAAAGATCCTTATTAATACCCGCTTCAGGGATGGAGTTTCGCTTAATATCAATATCAATTGACCTTAATTGGCGAAAAACGATATCTGCCAAACAAAACGATCTAATAGTCAAGATCATAACACTGTACCCATCATTTTTTAGATCATCAATAAGAGTTCTTGCGCTATCCTGGACGGGAATTACGTCTGCTGTCTTCTGGATATTCTCATAGATTGGGAAAAGTTTGTCCTTTGCCTCTTCTCTGGATAAACCACTTTTTTCAAGCTCCGAGAGAACCGAACAAAACCACACATCAAAACCATAATCACTTTTCCCCTGTACAAGGACATTATCATAATCAAATATAAAGAGCGTTTCAGGTTCAACAAATTTTTTAACATCTCCGATAGAGTTGCTTTCTATGATCTGGGATGGAACATCAGACTTAAATTTATATACTCCATAGAAAGTAACCGCAGCCAACGAACAGAACGTCAACAAAAGCAATCTTGTATTTTTTTTCATGATAACCTTTTAAACAAAGCTAAAAACTCTTTATTCCCAGACTTATCGCCCCTGATAGGTGATTCAATAATAGCCTTCATCTCAAAACCAAACTCCGCCATTCCCATCTTTATTTTTTCAATAACTTTTTCATGAACATCTTCATCTTTTACAATTCCACCCCTTCGCACATCTTCTCGTTCTGCCTCAAATTGGGGTTTGATAAGTGTAACTATATTTGCTTCAGGTTTTAATAATTTACAAATGGCCGGAATTACCTTTAAAATCGAAATAAACGACAGGTCTAAGGTTACCAAGTCAACCAATTCAGGTAGGGATTCAAGATATCGTAAATTTGTTCTTTCATACAAAATGACACGCGGATCCTTTCTTAACTTTTCATGAACAATTCCAAATCCAACATCAACTCCGTAAACTCTCTTAGCTCCGCGCTGTAACAAACAATCTGTAAATCCACCGGTTGAAATACCCGAATCTAAAACAACTAAACCGTTAACATCAAGTTTGAATGTATCCAGCGCTGCCTCCAACTTAAATCCTGCACGGCTAACATATTTTGGTTCCTCAATCTCAAGCTCAACTTTGGAATCGACAAGAGTGGGTGTTCCTGCCTTATCAACAATCTGCCCATTAATCTTAACCTTGCGTTGCAAAATAAAACTCTGAATCTGATTGCGTGATAAATTGGGATACAAATCTTGAACCAGTAAATCTAATCGTTTTTTCTCAGCCATGATTTATGCAATAGCCTCAAGTA
>CAZSLQ010000001.1:23657-24563 GCA_964607885.1 uncultured Pseudomonadota bacterium | reverse complement strand
TTTTATAAAAGAATCTTGCAGATAAATTATCTTCATCTTTTAACAATTTTTCAATTGAAAGCACAGCACATAGTTTATCATCGGTTGTAACCGTTATATACCCGCTATCTTTGCCGTCTATCACAGCCTGTCTAAAGTCACTTAACGTCTTAACCTCTATCCCATTAACCTCTGTTAGTACATCCCCAGGACGTAGTATCCTAGTTTTTCTTGCCTGTGAATTTGGTAAAATATGTGAAATAACAAGCGCAGGTTCATGTTGTATGTCAACCCTCATATACTTGACCAGATTCGCTGCCCCCGAAATCAGTTTTTGTACGTGATTTAACGTCAACTGCATTACAACCATACCGCCAATAACCTCATAATCAGTCATTTCAGGCTCGTACTCAGGATAAACAACACGTACAGGTGGAATATACTTATGTTCCAGAGCAAAATTAAAAATCTTTTGCTTTCCTTTCCGATACATAAGCAAACTTAATTTGTCCCCCACCTTCATTCTATTCAAAAGCTCAAACAATGACACTTTATCCTCACCCCAAGGAACATTCATCTCACCATATAAATCAACACTGTAACCATTAATCTCATAAAGCATATCCCCATCGCAAACCCCAACCTTACTTAGAAGTGTATTTTCAAATACTTTGGCTACATACCATCCACCCTCAGGTGGATTGCCAAGATAATCAACCAGCTCAGGCGTTGCAGCAGTAAATAGGCACCCGAGAGTTGGGCGACGTAGTAATTTAACTTTATACAGGTCCTCTAGGGCAGTCTTGACCTCATTTATCGGCACAATGTAACCAACATTTTGTGCATCAGGAACCATACATGTATTTATTCCTATAACTTCTCCCTCAACATTAAGGGATGGACCACCGGAATTTCCAGGATTAAGTG
>CAZSLQ010000001.1:19592-23540 GCA_964607885.1 uncultured Pseudomonadota bacterium | reverse complement strand
TCGATCCGAGTCACCTAAAGCCAAAAACGGAATTTGGGGTAACTTTGTTTTTATTTTTTTTATGGACTCATCGGTAAGTTTTAACAATGCTATATCCCTCTCAGGACTGACACCAAGAATCTGCGCATCAAAACGCTCCATTCCAAATGTCGGAATCTGAATTTGTACACAAATCGACTGCGCAACAACATGGTAATTTGTTATTAAATCCCCATTCTCATTAATAAAAAAACCGCTTCCGGCGCTCTCACCTTGACTTGGAGTTTTATATGGCTCAGTCCAGTTAAAATCGGAAGTCTGAGAAAAAACCTGCACAACGGTATCCTTAACTTGCTTTTGCACATCAAGCCAAGTTTTCCCAGTTTTTGAAGATACAATTCTAGACGGTAGGACCTTTACGCCCTTGTTATCGTTTGTGACTTGTTCGTTTTTAACACATTCACGATATTTTTTATATGCAAGCTGATTAACATAACTCGAATAGGAAAAATATATAAAAACAACCGCAGAAAGCGTTAAAAAAATATGAAATATGTGTTTGCCTGAGCTTTGCATTAAAAACCCTTCCGACTCCAAAATTATTTAAGAAAACATTGCATTTCCATTCTATCAAACAACAAGAAAAAGGCTATGATAATTGATACCTATTTATGAGAAAACAATTCTCGAAGATCTTGATAATGAGCACCCAAACGATATCGCAATTTTATATAATTAATTATTTGAACAGTTCTACAATAAATAGATTTACCTAATGCAAAAATTATATATGAGGCGAATATATAAAAAATCACAGTAACAAAGCCAAGTGCAATCGCACCTACTGTAAACAATCCAACAACCAGTAAATATAATTTTTTCTTCGCATGCTTAAATGTTGGAATCCTTACCGTATCAACCATTAAACAGGATAAAGTCAGCATAATAAACAGCAATAAAAATAATCCAAAAATATTTTTAAAAGAGAGTTGATGAAACTTTAAAACAAACGCCGCCAAAAAACATGCAGCAAAAGGAGTGGGAACACCGATAAAATTATCAGATTGCTCACTGTGAGTAATATTAAATTTGGCAAGGCGAAGTAGACCTGCAGCCAAAAAAGCCCACAAACTATTAATCCTATTGCTCCCAGTCTTTTAAGTTGCCATATGTAAATTAAAAATGCAGGGGCAAGACAAAATGTAATTGCATCACATAAAGAGTCCAATTGCAAACCAAAAGCGCTGGAAGCCCTTACAAAACGAGCAATCTGCCCATCAAGTGCATCCATTAAACCACCTACAAATACACAAAATGAAGCTGCAATCCAAGATTGTTGAGCTGCAAAAATAACCGAACATAAGCCAAAAAATGCATTCCCCAAAGTGAAAACATTTGGGATGATCTGTATGCCCTGCCTAAACTTAATCTTGTTAAGTTTAATTTTTTTTTGTTTATTGGGTCTGTAAAACATAAACCCTCCCTAAATTTGCTTACTTTGCAACAGCAACCTGAGAATATTTTATAATTTTGTCTCTAAACTTGTATCCCTTGCTTATAACATCAACAATTTTTCCAGATTGCTCAAGTGGCGAATCAATTTGTGCAACCGCTTCATGCATCTCCGGATCGAATAACCCATCAGTTGGGATCTCTTCAATACCCAATTCATGCAAGGTCTTCTTTAAATTTTTCTGTATAACTTCCAAGCCCTGGCCCCACAAAACTATTTCCGGCTTATCACTTTCCGGAAATTTAGACAATGCACGATCCATATCCTCAATTATGGGTATAAGTTTTAATATTACTGATTCTTGGGCAATCACAGTCCGTTCCTGCTTCTGCTTTTCAACCCTACGTTGAAAATTCTGTAAATCGGCACTAACACGTAAAAACAGATCTTTATAATCTATCTGCCCAAGCTCTTCTTGCCGTGCTTCAACAGCCACCGGTTCTGCTTGTATTTTATTCTGTTCGTTCTTGTCGTTGTCATTCATTCTAAAAACCCCCTAACTAACTCGCGTACCATTTTTTACAAAACCGCCAACAGTTAACATCCGCATGTTTCCTACCTCGTCCTGTGCAAAAAGCATCATCCCCTGTGATTCCTGACCAAGCATCTTACGTGGCGCAAGATTTGCAACAAAAATGCCCTGCTTGCCGATTAAGTCTTCTGGTTTGAACCATTTGGCAACCCCGGATAAAATCTGTCGAACTCCCAGATTCCCCAGATCAACTTCAAGTCTTAATAATTTATCTGAGCCAGAAACTTGCTGGCATTTATTAACCGTCCCCACAATCAACTCAACTTTTGCAAAATCATTTATATTAATAAATTCAGAATCAGGTAATTTTTCTTCTTTTTTAGGTTCTGTTTTTTCAGTCTCAACATTATTTTGTAAAGTTTTTTCTGGGCGGGTAAATAGCGGTTCAGATATCGGGCTTAATTTAAAATTTATAGCCCATTTATTTTCTCGCATCTCTGTCTCATAGTTATTTGAGATATCCAAATCATGGCCAAGATATTTCAGTAACGTCTTCATTTTGCTAGGCATGATAGGCCAGAGAAGTATTGCAACATTATATAAACTTTGGCATGCGGTGTGGATTACTTCTTCGAATAACTCTCTATTTTGTTTTGCTAAAACCCAAGGCTGCATGGTGTGAAAATACGCATTAACATGTGATACATACTTCCATAACTCTGCAAGAGCAATGTGGGCATGATAATTATTCATCTCCTCCCAATAAACCCTAAACATCTCTTCATATTTTTCTTTGACTGCCGCAGATCGTGGTTCAAGCGCTACAGGCCCTTTGATTTCTTTTAAATTATTATTCAAGGCCAACGTTATCGTCCGACTTAACAAATTTCCAATCCCATTTGCCAAATCGGCAGTGATGCAATTTTCCAAATCTTTTAAATCAAACTGGGAATCCTGGGCAATAGAGATATGTCTTGCCAGATAAAGTCGAACTTGCTCAACTCCATAGGTTTTTGCAAGATTTTCAGGATCGATTATATTTCCACGAGACTTTGACATCTTATAATCACCCATCAAAATAAACCCATGTACAAGCATTTTTTTAGGTAACGGTAAATTTAATGCCATCAAAAAAGCAGGCCAGTAAACAGCATGAAACCTAACTATATCCTTTGCCATCACATGCACATCTGCAGGTGACCAAAACTTAAAATGTTCCTCTGCTTTTATATCATTTTGACCATACCCAATTGCACTGTAGTAATTGAGCAAAGCATCTCCCCAAACATATACCGTGTGATCCGGATCGCCTGGAAAAGGAATTCCCCAGGAAACATTTTTTCGAGAAATACTTAGATCTTTAAGGCCCGATTTTACAAAAGAGATAACTTCTTGCAAGCGCTCTTTAGGAACAATAAAATTAGGATTCTCTTCATAAAATTTAAGAAGTTGCTCTTGGTACGCCGAAAGTCTAAAAAAATAACTCTCTTCCGCTATTTCTTTCAACCCACGTTCACAATTTGGACAAACATAGTTCCCAACAGGGTCTTTTGGAGTTTCCGTGTTTATTGTCACAAATGTCTCACAAGGCACACAATACATACCTGTGTAAGAGGATTTATAAACGTCACCCTGCTCCTGTAATTTTTCAATAAAAAATTTTACAGCTTTTTCATGCTCTTCATCCGTAGTACGAATAAATTTGCTATACTCTATCTCGTAATCTGCCCAAGCCTTCTTAAACGCCGGAACAACCGAATCAACGAAGGCCTTAGGTGTCATCCCGTTTTTTTCAGCAGCATCTTGCAGCTTCTGTCCATGCTCGTCAGTTCCGGTAAGGAAGAAAACCTTCTTTCCCATAATTTTGTTCCAACGGGCATAAATATCGGCCAAAAGAGTTGAGTATAAAGTTCCAATATGAGGTTTTGAATTAACATAATAAATAGGTGTTGTAATATAAAATTTATTTCTATAATTATTCATA
>CAZSLQ010000001.1:11009-19582 GCA_964607885.1 uncultured Pseudomonadota bacterium | reverse complement strand
TTTTTAGATTATTTTTCTAACAATTCTGTAGAAACGCCTTTCCCATTGTGTCCCCACAGCGGTCTGAAAAAACGATTCCAACGTAATGATGAAGTCCAAAAACTAATTGGATGCTTAATTAATTCAAACAACCAAAAGGCCTCCTCGCTATCTATTGAGTAAATTATAAAGCTTGCACGGCCATGAATTCGTTCTTTATCCAAGAAATGCCACCACCTGCTATCTTGGCTATTTTTACGGCTATCACCCATAACCCAATATTTTCCATCCGGAATCCTGAATGGTCCAAAAACATCTGCGCAGTAAAATGATTTTGTATCATAGTCAAAAGAGTAACTTGGGGTATATGGATTCTTAAAAAAAGGTTCGCCAGTTTCCAAATTTCTTAAAATTTCCTCTTCTTTGACATGGTAAAACTCTTGGTTTTCCCTGGTTTTTGATGGATCATAAGTGTAATCATGCTCATCTGACGAATAACGCAAAAAGTCTGGTATGTTAAATGGTCCAAACTGCTCAAGCGGTATAAAACCCTTAGTCCTTCTTACCTTTACCAATGGATAAGGATTTACATAAGGCTCGTCAATTTTCTTATCATTTACATAAACAACCGGTCTTCCATCTTCTAGCTTCCCCTGAATCAAGTCACCGGGAATAGCAATAACACGCTTAACCCAATTATCAGGACCGCCACTTAATCCAAGCAAAGGAACCGGTAAACCAATATACCTTTGCCACCAATATTTTATAATACTATCTCTGTCGTAACGAATTCTAGGATTGTCAAAGATAACAAGATCACCACGCTTTGGTTCATCAAAATAGTACGCCATCTTGTTCCCCCAAATTCTATCACCAACCAAAATATTTGGCTCTGCAGAACCCGTTGGAACATGATAAAGCCCAAAAATAAAATTTCTAAGCAGGAATGCCAGAACTACAGCAATAATAATCGCCTCTGTCCATTGGCGCAATACAGGTTTTGTGCTTTCATTTAATTTTTTATAAATGGCATTAAAATCACGAATTTTTGACTTCAAAGCTCTTTTATCAACATTTTGCACTGAAAATTCTTGTGCCAAATTTGTAGCGTAATTTTCAGCCTTCTGGAAAAGGGCCTTACCCTGATCATAATCTTTCTTATATTTTTTTTTCTCCCAACTATCAATAACCTTTTTAAAATGTTCACGCTTTTGCTTATATTTTTCTAAAATACTTTGGTACTTAACTTTTAAATGTTCCATGCAAAACCTTACCTTAATTTATCGATTAAATTTAAGAAAACCTTACAGTAAGCCACATTGAATCAACCTTATCAAGAGGAATTTCGTTATGCATAATACGAAGTTTATCAAACATTTTAGCACTAGGGAAAAAATTACGATTTTTCAAACTTTTCTCCTCAATTCCACTCATATTACTTGGATTGGTTCCATATAAATTCATATGCATTGCAGAGATCCTCTTGGAAATCAGAAAATCTATAAATTTATGGGCCATTTCAGCTTTTTTGGTCTTCGCAGGAATTGCAAGATTTTCAATTGTTATCAAACTACCTTCTCTTGGAATTTCAAAAATAAATTTATCACTCTCTTCTGCTAGTTTTTTCATTCTATGGCTCGTCATAATAGCAACATTGGCAATTCCGCTGGCAAGAAAATATGGAATACTAACATCTGTGTAACTTTCAACCCAATTTTTTTGTTTACTGAGCAGATTCTGAATCTTCAGAAGTTCATCCTGAGACAAGTTATTAGTTCGATCGAAAAGATAAATTGCCGCTAAAAATATCATATCGCGAGGGTCCTGCACCATACAAATTTTATAATATTTAGAAAATTGATCCGAAATTACCGAATCCCATGGGTCCCTAAACAACATCCCCAAATTTGTGCCTTTAAAATTAACACCTTTTATACTCTTATCATAAACAATCCCATAAACAAGCCAGCAAAGCGGAACAGAAAATCTGTTTTCCGGGTCAAAATATTTATTCAGCAGACGCGGATCAATCTCCTTGAAATTGGATAATTTTGATAAATCTATATTTTGCAACATACCGTCCTTACGCATGAGTTCAACCATATAATCAGATGGGGTTATCAGATCATAACCCTCTCCCTGATTTATCTTAAATTTAGCATACAACTCTTCATTGAATTCAAAATACTGAACTCTGACCTTTATACCCGTATTTTTTTCAAACTCTTCTATTGCCTCATGCGAGATAAATTCAGTAAATGCATAAACGTTTATTGATTTTTCCGCAGAAAAATATTCAAAAACACGTGGGAAATACAAAAAACTTATAAGAATTGTAAAATAAAAACCCACAACAACTGCTCTTTTAGACCACAAAATAATAAATGTCTTAAAAAACTTCAATAAATTACTCATTCGATACAACCAGATCAATAATTTTTAAATAAGATAAAATCAAAATCAGCAAACTACTCAAAGCTAAAAATATTGCAGATATGGCATTTATCGTTGGATCAACCCCTCCCTTTATCATTGAATAAACATACACAGACAAAGTTTGTATCTTTGGCCCCGAACAAAAAAACGAGATCATAAAATCATCTAGCGATAAAGTGAAAACCAGTAAAGCGGACGCCACCAATGAGGGCATAAGAAGAGGCAATAAAACTTTTTTAAACGTATGCCCGTAAGTAGCCCCTAAATCAAGTGATGCCTCGGTCAATATTGGATCTAATTCAACAAATCGTGCTTTAACAACGGGAATAACAAAACCTATTCCAATTATAGTATGCCCGGTAATCAAACTAATGTACCCCAAAGGAATCTGGAAAAACGAAAAAATACTCAAAATTCCAATCGCCATAATTATCTCAGGAAAAAGAATATTTCCAAAAAAAATCCAAGAAAGATAATTTGTCTTTTTCCAAACACTTGCAACAACAAACAGAGTCCCTAATACAACACTTAAGAGTGTTGCAAAGAATGCCACTATAAGTGAAACGCTAAGAGCATCCAAAATTTCAGGTGTTTGAAAAAGCTTTTGATACCAGTGAAGAGAAAAACCTTCCCAGTGTAAAGAGAGTCGACCTTTATTAAAGGAAAAAAGAACCATAACAATAATTGGGAGATACAAAAAAAGATACGTGGCTCCCACAAAAAACGGTTGCAACAGTCTTAAAAATTTGCCCTTACTTTCCTCTATCATTCGAAATCCTAAAGTACGTTAACTTACTTTTTTTAAATTACGAAATAGCCGCCCTAATATTATACTAGCAATTATCATTATCACAAAAAGCATTATCCCAACAATTGCAAGGGCTGCCCCAAACGGCCAATCTCTTGCTCTTAAAAATTTATCAACTATTAAGCTCCCCCAAACAACAAATGTAGAACCACCTAGTAATGTAGGAATCGCAAATTCTCCAAAAACAGGAACAAACACAAGTAAAAAACCCGTGTAAACTCCCGGTAAGGATAGTGGAAATATGACGCGCCTAAACGTTTCAAGTTTATTTGCCCCAAGATCCGCCGACGCCTCCATTAATAAAGGATCCATTTTATCTAAAATTACATAAATGGGTAAAATCATAAAGGGAAGAAAACATGAAACTAAACCAACCATAATTGAAAAATAGTTGTTAAGCAAATGCATCGATTTTGGAATAATTCCAACCCAATGAAGAACCCTACTGACTAAACCGTCCTTCTCAAGTAAAAAAAACCAAGCGTAAATCTGAACGACTAGGCTGGTCCATGATGGAAGTATAAGAGAAAATAATAAAAATGTTCTAAACTGTTTGGCAACCCTTATAGCAAGAAAATATGCCACAGGATAGGCAATTAAAAGACAGATTAATGATGCACAAAAAGCAAGCTTAATCGAATTAAGAATAACTCGAAAATAAAGTGAATTGAAAACCTGTTTGTAATAGTAAAAAGAAAAATACCAAGATCCGGTCTCAATTGAGTAATAAGAAAAACTGTATCCAACAAGAACAAGTATAGGAAGATACAAAAATAAGATCTCCCAAAGCATCGCGGGCGACGAAAAAATAAATGCTATATCTTCAGAAAAAATTTTGCGCAAAATCTTCATCAGCTCTCCAATAAAACAATGTTCTCTTTTTGAAAATATAGAAAAACATTGTCATCATAATCAATGCTTTCTTGTGGAAAATGCTCTTCATTTTGCTCAAATACTATTAATTTTAGGCCATTCTTTAATCTGACGCTGTACTGTGTAGTTCTGCCGTAATAAATTATATTAACAACAACACCTTGCAACTGATTTGAAAAACCCAAACGCTCTCTTTTACTTATAAAAATTTTCTCCGGACGAATACTTAGATATACATTACCTAATGGACTTATTAAAGCCTTATCCTGAGGAAGATAAACATTAAGAATACCTACGCCATCAACCTCAACAAATCGATCATTCTCGGAGCCTCCAAGCCTACCCTCAAGAATATTCGTATTTCCAACAAAATTTGCAACAAACCTAGATGCCGGAAATTCATAAATTTGCTTTGGGGTTCCAATCTGCTCAATTTTTCCATTCATATTCATAATCGTCATCTTATCGGCCACCGTCAAAGCCTCAAACTGATCGTGAGTAACATACACAAAGGTAGTTTTTAACTTATCTTGCAGTTCAATAAGCTCAATTAACATCTCTTCTTTTAACTTTAGATCAAGCGCAGCCAAAGGCTCGTCCAGAAGTAAAACATCCGGCTCGTTAACAATAGCTCTCGCCAAAGCAACTCTTTGCTGCTGCCCTCCGGAAAGATTTTTGGGGTACTTAGACTCATGACCAAAAAGTCTAACCATCTTTAAAACATCGTGAACTTTTTCCTTAATCAAGTCTTCTTTTATTTTTTTAACACGTAAACTGTATGCAACATTTTCAAAAACAGTCAGATGCGGGAAAAGAGCATACTGTTGGAAAACGGTATTAACCCCTCGCTGAAAAATTGGCTGGTGTGTTATGTCATCGTCCCCAAGAAAAATTTTACCTGAATCAACGCTTTCTAAGCCAGCAAGTAACCGCAATAGGGTGGTCTTTCCACACCCACTAGGGCCAAGAAGGGCAAAAAACTGTCCTGATGGTATCTCCAGATTTAACCGGTCTAAAATTAACTCACCATCAAAAATCTTTGTAACATTTTCAAATCTAATACTTCTCATCAACCATCCCTGCAAGCAAAAACCCGCAAAATTTAAATCTCTTTATTTCTTTTAAATTTTAAACGTGCAAAAAATATGGGAACAACAATATCAGAAAGTATGCATGGAATTAAAACCGCAAAAATCAGATATATGAAAACAAACCCCATTTTTTTCCACCAATCACTAAGGCCAAAACTAACCAGATAAAAAAGACTTGCCAACGAGCTGACAAAGATATGCGCAAAGTGAAATCCTAAAGAGTAAAACATCTGCTTACTGTGCGCATGTAAACTCATAACCCAGCCATTAATAATACCGCCAACCAAAAATGGTAACACTGCATCCAAGTGTTTAATAAAACACCAATGCAACTTCATATCAAGGCCAAGCATCTTTCCGCCAAGAAAGGGCAAAAATGCATCTGAAATTGTACAAAATAATGTCGGAATGGTAACCCCAACAATCAGACTTCCCCAAAAATTATTTGAGTATCGCTTAAACATCAAAAGAGTCCCACTGGCGGCAAAAAGTATGTGTAAATAGTGAAAGTTATGGAATAACCTGTAAAAAACCTCTGTCTCCTGCTCTTGCCTAGGATAAGAGATAAAACTTAAAAGAACCATAGCCAAAGCAACTGAAAAAACAGCATAAGGAAAATGACAAAATAGTTCTTCTTTTATTGAAACATGATGCACTAAAATTTTTGAATTTGGGTTTGCCCCCGGCCCAAGGCCATTACAACACTGTTCACCCATCTGATCCATATCCTTAAATTAAAGTTAAAAACAAATCTACCACCCTGCTATAACTACACAAAACCGGAGTAGAAAATGTCAATATAATTATTTAATCGACAATGTAAAGAAAAGCTTTAAATACTTTACACAAAAAATCATTATAAAACGTGAAAAACATTTTATCAAATGCCGGCGTCAAACAATCTATTCGCTTACCTGCAGATGAATTTGAATAGGTTGGTCAAGTGAAATAATAGACCCTGGAATCGGGCGCTGATCAATAACATGACAAAGGCTGCAGACATGATCGTCTGAAAAACCACTGGAGTGCTCTATATCATACTGCACCTCACTTTTACGCAAGAAATCTTTAACCTGCTCAACCAAAAGTCCTTTAAAACTCGGAACTATAACAAGAGGAAACATCCCCTTTGAAGACAAGACGACCAGCCTACGCCTTGCAAGTTGAACCCCAGATTTGGGATACTGTGCAAAACATGAACCGTTTGGGTATGAAGTGAACAGATTTACATTTAAAATTTCTATATCGTTTCTGTTAGCCTTAGTTTGAATCTCTTTTATATTGCTTCCGATAAAATTCGGAGCCTGGAAAACCGATGGTTTTTTGGAAATGGTAACGAAAACATTTTGATTTAATCGAATCTTATTACCCGACCTAGGTATCTGATCAAGTATAGCACCCTCAGGCATTGAGGCATCCTCCTGCTCACGTATTAAGCGAGTTCCCAGCCGATGCTCAGAAAGGATTGCAACACCATCCTGTAGGGACCGCCCAATCACATTTGGCATGATAGTTGCTTCCTGGTGCATAAAAAAATGACACCCGAAGTACCCTATAATAAAACCCAAAAAAGGAAAAATCCAAAAAAGATTAATTTTTTTCATAACTTTTCTTAAATCAAAATTCTTCTGGGTGACTTGTAAGCTGGATTCTGTACCTGAATAAATTTCAGGCAGCAATCATTTATCTATGCGACATACCCGCGAGTATCTAGAACAGGCAACTAAACTCGCTTACTTTGTCTTGCTCCGGATGGGGTTTTCCCAACAACTACATTACTGTAATTGCGCGTGTGCTCTTACCACACATTTTCACCCTTACCCAAAAACTTTGTTTTGGGCGGTATATTTTCTGTGGCACTATCCATAGGCTTACGCCCCCCTTACTTGGATCGCTACTTAAGTAGTTTCCTTATAAGGCATCCAGCCTGCTCGGAGTCCAGACTTTCCTCCCCTCACCGTGTTCGCCATAGTTTTACGCGACCTGTCTGCCACAGCCTTTGTGACGGCGAAAGACTAGGCCGTTTAAAAACCGGTAAGAAGCGATTGCCCCGTACACCCATAAGAATTATCTTAGTCATTAGTATATTAATAAAAATTTCAAAAAGAAAGTCAAAGGTAAAAAACAGCCCATAAATAGGCGTTTTTTTTATAAGAACACCCTCAAAAAACAGAATTCCGACAACCAGTATATAACAGATATACTCCTGCTCAGCATCAAAAACTTCACGTAAATAAGCCATTAAGAACACAATTGGGACTAAAAAAATAAGGATCAACCCAAATCTACCATTTAAAAAGCAGTCTTGAAGAACCAACAATAAAATGGGCAGGTAGCAGTAATTAAAGGAGATCTCGAATCCATCTCTTTTTAATGACTGAACAATAAAATAGATCAGAACACTATTAAGATACCAACCATTCCAGAAGACAAAAGCGACAAAATCCAAAAAAAACAATAAAAATGCAAACATCTCTACTCAAGCCTAAACGATTCACCAGCCTTTAATAATTTCAGATCCTTATCTTTCAATTTTTTTTCACGCTGCTTCCAGGAGTATAGCAAAACTTCCACAGGTGCCGAAAAACTTTCATAAGCCGACTTAAAAGTCCCCCAGTGCATCGGCACAAAATATTTTGCATTCAAATCTACAAAACCTTTTACCGCCTGGTCTGGACATGTGTGAGCCTCGTCTATAAGTTTACGCGGTTGAACCGGGCCTATTGGCATTAGAGCAATATCAATGTTGGGAAAAACTTTACCTATCTTACCAAAGTGATTGCCATAGGCAGTATCACCCGCAAAATAAATTTTAAAACCCAAACACTCAACCATCCAACTTCCCCAGAGTGTAGTATTTATATCTAAAATACCCCTACTTGTCCAATGTAATGCGGGTAAGAATGTAAACTTCAGATCTCCGAAAGAATGTCCCTCCCACCATACTTTCTCAAAAATATTTATAAATTTTTTTCTTTCAAGCCACTTTTTGTTACCACTTGGAACCAAAACCACCGGCTTGTGTGCGGCACAAATCTTATTTAAACTCGCAATATCCATATGATCACGATGATTATGAGAAATAATTACAAAATCAATTTTAGGGAGCTCAGAGATAGATATTCCGGCTTTCAAAACCCTGGGTGCAAACATGGCGACATTAAAAAAAACGGGATCCGTTAATATGTTAAATCCACCCACCTGGATCAGAAACGTTGAATGCCCTATCCAGGTTACCAAAGGTGTCCGGCTTTGATCAGGTACCAACGCCCTTTCGACCCAAGCCTCGGGAGTTATAAAAGAACACTCATAACGCTTTCTAAAGATTTTTCTCACGCATTTTCCAAATAAACACCTTGCAGCATGAGACAGCCTTATTCCTATCG
>CAZSLQ010000001.1:282-10999 GCA_964607885.1 uncultured Pseudomonadota bacterium | reverse complement strand
TCCTTATTATGATTGTAAAATCTTCCACCCCACAAATATGGTATTCTTTCCACTGTTGGTCCCCCAGATTACTCAGAGCAGATAGAGCCAGCTCCCAAACATATATCTCCGTCGTAAAATACGGCAAACTGTCCTGGAGCTATTCCCTGATCTTTTCCTTCTATTTTCACTATACCCTTATCAGGTCCAATGATAATAAGATTTGCTTTATATAATTTTTCACCATGTCTAATTTTAACGTCAAGATCATTCTTTTCGGGAGCTTTTTGCAAAATCCAATTAAAATTGCTCACCTCAAAAGAGTCTCTTGGCTTATCTTGCGAATAATAATTTTTTGATATAAAAACGATGTTTTTGTCTACATCTTTTTCAACAACATACCACGGACCACCTGAAAGACCAATGCCTTTACGCTGACCAACCGTATAAAACCAGAAACCCTCATGTTTCCCAACAACAGATCCGGTTTCAAATTCAACCAAATCACCCTCCCGCTCTTTCAAATGATGTTTTATAAAGTCGCTAAATTTGATTTTTCCAAGAAAACAGATCCCCTGACTATCTTTTCGGGATTTTGTTGGTAGATCAAATTTTTTGGCCAAAGCTCTAACTTCAGACTTTAAAAGATGTCCAATCGGGAAAAGCACACGTGAAAGCTGCTTTTGATTGAGCCTTGATAAAAAATACGTCTGATCTTTCACCGGGTCTTTGGATTTTTTTAGATAAAATAGTTTACCATGTTGCTCTACTTGGGCATAGTGCCCTGAGGCAACTTTTTCAAACGGTTCATTTTTATAAAGCTCATCAATTTTGTCATAGAAACAGCCAAACTTAATGTGCTCATTGCATAATACGTCAGGGCTCGGCGTTCGCCCTTTTTTAATCTCAGAAATCGTATAAGCCACAATTTTGTCACGATACTCTTGCTGCATGGGAACAATTTTTAATGGAACAGATAGTTTGTCACACAGTTTTTGTGCATAATCAAGATCTTCAAGCCACGGGCAACTGCCTAAATAGGCCAGTTCGTCCTCAAGCCAAATTTTTAAATAGAATGCGGTCAGATCGTGCCCCTCGTTTTTGAGAAGTTGTAAAGCAACCGAGCTGTCTACGCCTCCAGAAACTAAAACCGCTATCTTCATAAAATACAAATTCGCCATTTATAATTAATATTACACACCTAAAATTAAGACATTTAGAGAGCAAAATCAACCAAAATATTCCATTTGAACCATTTTACAAGTAAAGCCCTATGTTATACACTAAAATTTATAAATATAAGAGGTAAAAATGGATGTTAAATATCGTTTTCTATTAATATTTTCCACTGCACTGGCATTAATAACATGTACAATCAAGTTGCAACAAAATTTAGAGTTTGTTACACCAACGCAATCCTTAAACACCACAAAACAGGTGGAACCTAAGCACACTTTGATTGTTTTTGTACATGGAACCATTCTACCCCTACCATCCCCAAGCTGCATGTTTTCTGCTCTTAACAAAAGATTCGAGAGAGATCGCAAAGAAAAAAAGTCATGGTCAAAATACTATTACGAAGAATTGAGATATAAAACTTTGTTTAGATGTAAAGCAATTGGCGACTATGGTCTTGAAAAAGTAGAAGACGTCTGCACAAAAAAATACCCCTTTACACAAAAGGCAGCGGCTATTTACGCAAGCAGTTACAACTTTGCCAACAAAGAAACGAAAGCTAATCTGCATTTTTATACCTTTGGTTGGGACGGACGATTAAGACACAGGTCACGGGTAAACAGCGCAAGAACTCTTTATCAAAGCTTGATACAAGAGATAGAAAATCTAAAGAATAAATTTAACATATCAGAGCGAGATATTGAAATAGTTTTGCTTGGACACAGCCATGGGGGTAACGTTTTATTGAACTTAGCAAAAGCAGAAGAAGAGTTTAAGAAAAATCTAAAAATAAACAAGTTACTCTTATTCGGTACACCGGTACAAAAAGAAACATCCCCTTTTATAAATAACTCTATGTTCGAAAAAATTTACAATTTTTACTCAAGAGATGACATGCTTCAAGTAGCTGACATTCTCTCAACAAAATCTAAATCAAAACGCTGTTATAAAGACAATTCACCGGAATCAAAATTAGTTCAAGTCGAACTTAAAATTGGCAGGAAAAAACCATGGCATGCCGAATTATGGCTTTTTGGTGGTTCATCCAGATTTATTTATAGGCCGAGCTTGGCAATTTATCCGTTGCCCGTATTTTTATTTTCCCCCATAATAATTAATGAACTTGAAAAAAAACATCCAAAGGCTCATGATATATTCACACAAATTGACAAAGACAAAAAGGCACACACTTTTTCAATAAATGTTAAAAACAAAAGTCTGAACGAATCACCTGAATCTGTTTTTATTCCAGAAGAGACTTTTACTTATAATTATTAAAATATTTGGGTTGCGAAAATATTTGTGTTAGATTAAGGTTTTGATTTATAAGTCTATGTATTAAAAATGGATTTAAAATTATGATAACACAAATTCTTGCCAAAATTTTTGGAACCCAAAACGAACGCGAATTAAAAAAAATATATCCCGTTGTTGCTCGAATTAACGAACTCGAGCCAGAAATAAAGCTACTCTCGGATGAACAACTTACGGCAAAAACAAACGAATTCAGACAAAGAATCTCCCAGGGTGAAACTCTTGACTCCATACTACCTGAAGCATTTGCGGTAGTAAGAGAAACCAGTAAAAGACACCGCAACGAGCGCCACTATGACGTTCAGCTGGTTGGTGGAATTGTATTACATCAAGGAAAAATCGCCGAAATGAAAACAGGTGAAGGGAAAACGCTTGTTGCAACGCTCCCACTTTATCTTAACGCACTTAAAGGCAAAGGGGCTCACCTTATAACCGTAAACGATTATTTGGCACGTCGAGATGCCGAATGGATGAATGCAATTTATAAAAATCTCGGTCTTGAGGTTGGAATCATCCAGAATTACATGAATGATGAAGAACGAAAAAAAGCATACAATGCCGATATCACTTACGGAACAAATAATGAATTCGGTTTTGACTATCTTCGCGACAATATGAAATTTGACCTGAGCGAGTTAGCCCAGCGCGAACTAAACTTTGCAATTGTCGACGAGGTAGACTCAATTTTAATAGATGAAGCAAGAACTCCTCTCATCATCTCCGGTCCAAGCGAAAAGGGAAGCAACCTCTACAAAGAGGCCAATAGAGCCATATTAACACTACGACGTGAAGATTATGAAATTGACGAGAAAGAGCGAACGGTAAATTTAACGGAGAGCGGTGTCGATAAAATTGAATATTTCTTTCAACTAAAAAATTTGTATGCTCCCGAAAACATACTAACATTACACCACGTTACACAAGCTCTTCGAGCTAACACATTATTTAAAATTGATGTAGAGTATGTTGTTAGGGACAACGAAGTTTTAATTGTAGATGAATTTACAGGACGAATACTACCCGGACGACGATACAGTGACGGACTGCATCAGGCCCTTGAGGCAAAGGAAAATGTCAAAGTAGAACGCGAAAATCAGACGCTTGCAACAATCACGTTGCAAAACTACTTCAGACTATACAAAAAACTGGCAGGAATGACCGGTACGGCAGAAACCGAAGCGGCTGAATTCTGGAAGATTTACAAGTTGGCAGTGGTTGTTATCCCTACAAACCGACCAATGATAAGAATTGATGAACCGGACATAGTCTTTTTGACGAGAGAAGACAAATATAATGCCGTTATTGAAGATATCAAAAACTGTTATAAAAGAGGCCAGCCAGTCCTTGTTGGCACAATCTCCATCGAAACATCCGAATTAATAAGTTACAAGCTATCTCAGTCCGGTATTCAGCACAACGTTTTAAATGCAAAGCAACATGAACGTGAAGCCGAGATAGTAAAAGAGGCAGGAGATGCGCATAAAATTACAATTGCAACAAATATGGCCGGACGAGGAACGGATATTAAGCTTGGGGAAGGTGTAAGAGAGGTCGGTGGGTTAAGAATTATAGGCACCGAACGCCATGAAAGCAGACGAATTGACAATCAGCTCCGAGGACGTTCCGGTCGTCAAGGTGATCCGGGCTCCTCAAAATTTTACCTTTCACTCGAAGATGACTTAATGCGAATATTCGGTGGTGAACGGGTAAAAAAATTAATGGAACGCGTAGGCATGGAGGCCGGAGAAAGTATAGAACATCGAATGGTTTCACGAAGCATAGAAAAAGCTCAGGAAAAAGTTGAGACTCACAATTTTGACATTCGTAAGCATCTCATCGAATACGATGACGTAATGAATCAACAAAGAAATGTGATTTACCAATATCGCAAAAACATTCTTGATGGTGGTGACAACTTGATTGGGTTGATAAAGGACATGATAGCCGATGTCATCCATGGTCTTTTTGAAATTCACTGCCCAAATGAGAAGCTTTTAGATGATAACAAAAAGGAGGTCTTTGACGCAATTGAAAAGCTCACAGGCCTTAATCCCTCAGTTTTCGAAGCAGCTGAGTTTAAACAACGCGTAAGCGGCAGCTTGGAATTTGCAGTAGCCGAATATATTACTTATCTATATGAACAGTTCAGAAAATCAATCCCGGTTGAATTTGTTGATCGTGCAGAAAAATGGGTCCTACTTGAAACTATAGATCACGCATGGAAACAACATCTTTTAAATATCGATCATCTAAAAGAGGGAATTGGTTTACGTGGGTATGGCCAAAAGAATCCACTGATCGAGTATAAAAGAGAATCATTTACTACATTCCAGATAATGATCGACGAGATTAAGTGGGACATTGTAAGGCGAATATTTAGAATGAAACCGGATGACACAACAATTGAGATGATTGATGAGATTGAGGAAGAAAAAGAAAAAGAGCTTGATACGCTTCAACTCGGCGGAACAGATGAAACATCACGTCCACAACCCGCAAAACGTGCCGCACCGAAGGTTGGACGTAATGAACCTTGCACATGTGGATCAGGGAAGAAATTTAAACACTGCTGCGGGAAGTAGTAAGATTGCACTTTGGAAGACTTCGAAGCTTAACTCATACACTAGGCTCTGTGCTTAATTGCCTCAACTTATTTGCAACCCTGGTAAGATCTACTTGAAATTCAATCTGAATGTTGCCGAGCAGAGTTTCAGATATTTTTTCAGTATTTTTTATAAACAAACAATTCTCAGGCTTCTTAAGTATCTTGTCCGAAACCCATTTGGCTAACATAACATCACGGGCTGCTCCCTTAATATCTTTTAAATCTTTTTTCATATCATCGTAAAGCCCCAGCCATTTTTGATTTATCGCATCCACATGCTCACTTGTTATTTTACCTGGATACGCCAATGCACCCTCCCACCACTTTGCTGTGTTTTCAAATTTACCCAAGACAAACGAGGCCTCGACCATACTGCGTTTTAAAATATTTAGCTTATCTGTGAGATTTTTCAATTTATTTTTAAGACCGGAAAGAGCCTCTTTGAGTTTAATCAAATCTTCTTTGAACCTATCTTTTTGTGGTGGAGTCGGAGGAGGCATCTTTTGCTCAGATGGAATGTCTTGGACAGTCTTTAAGAATTCTTTTAACTTTTTATAAAGCGTGTCTTGAGAAAACCAGTCTTCTAGTATTTTTTTTGTTTTCAACAATATATTAATAAAGTCAGCATCGTTTTTCCCATCCTCGCTGTTACGATATTTTGTTAATGCACCGTTTGGACCGCAACTACCATCTAAAATATTTAGATGGCCCTCTGTTGTTTTTTTGACGTTTTCTAACTCTGATTTTTTAAGACCCTTAACTGCAACGGTCTTAATGAACGTTAGAGCTTCTTTTTGATTTTTTAATATCTCTGTAATTTCCCATGCAAATTTGATTTTTACTTCTTCGGGCAACCCTTGTATTGACACCAAATTTCGTTTTTTTTCATTGAGACTTTGAATAAACGCTCTAAATTCTTGCACATCTTTATTATATTCCCTTTTTTCTTGATCTGTTTGTAATATTTTTTTTCTGTCACTAAACTTTTTAGCCCATTTTTTTATCAAATCGGTTATCGACTGAGAAATTTCACTTGGAAACCTACTGAAACCAGCAAATTTAGCAACTACATCAATAAGCGAGTTCTTAGATTCTTCGGTGAAATCAAATTGGGATATTTTTCTAGATATTTCGTCTATCTTATTTGAATCACCCTGAGCATGCCCTCCCACAATCCCACCAAGGGCATCCCTAATCTCATCAAATACTGAATCTTCTGCGGTTGGCCAGTTCACAAAACAACACACAGCAATTAAAAAACAAATCTTTTTCACCACTTCTCCTAACAACTTTTTGATTCAATCGCAAAGCAAATCAGACCTTCACAAGGTGCCATAAATTCTATATACTAGTCAATATCTGAAGGAATTCAATTTGGGGCAACATTTAGGGATATCCTAGGGGAAGGGAACGTTTTTAAAGCATTACATGCTTTTTTGTAGAACCATATTTTTATGACGAAAGGTAAGTCATGTTCAAAATTTCGCCACAAATATTGGTCTGGACTGCTCAAATTCTTTATCTTTTGTGCTTCATACCACAAATTATAGAAAATTATAGGCTGAAGACCGGAAAAGGTTTAAGCGATTTTTTTTTACTTGCATATTTAAATACTTTTATAGCCCTGTTTTATTATATTTTTTGTTTAAATTTACCGATGGCTTACAAAGTCCTTGTCCCCACCCAGGGCCTTGCCGGATTAATTCTGATCATACAAAGGCTTTATTATAACAACACACCTGAATCAAAATTTTACGGTTTTGTTTATCTTGCAAATATACTTGCAGCAGCTTTATTTCTCCTACCGGCTATAATAAATCCGGTTTACATAGGACATCTTTTTGGTTTGGTATCATTTATATTGATATTGATAAATCAGTTACCTCAGGTTATAAAAGTTATATCGGACAAAAGCGTTAAAGGCTTTAGCTACTTTTTTGTACTCATTACCGCAATTGCCGCAGCAACGGAATTATACACAGCATTTATTCTTCATCTTCCAATGCAAACAATTTTATCTGCAAGTAGGGGACTTGTATATTTTGCTATTTTTAGTGTTTTGTTTTGGATATACAAAGAATAATTTAGACCCATGTTAAACCAACAAAAATTAATTAAAGAGATCGAAAAATTAGACAAATCACTATTCTCTTATAACAATTCACAAATTAAAACAGCCTGTGATATGTGGCAGGACATAGGGAATGACGAAAATTTTGCCAAGTGTGTAACTGGTAGCAAAAGCTCTTTTCTACTCCCAAGCTGGCATAGAAAATTAACAGATACATTTGAAATCAAACCCGAGCTTAAAAAATACTCTGTACTCGCTGTAGACGGTTCTCAAGTTTATCCGGACAGACACATATCAGGAATAAACTGTTTTTTAATCAATACAGGACAGGCACTACTCGAATATGAGCAGCCTAGCGCAGCAAAACTTCAATCGGATCCTTATATTCTTACGTCTGAAAGTATCATCCCTGGAATGCAAGATCACTTTTCCCCGGATCTTATTGATTTAAAGCGTGAAGAGATGGAGCTTGAAACTGCCTTTAAAAACGCATCTCATCTAAATAAAAGATATAAAGAGCAAAACACTCCATTTGTTGTTTTAGTAGATGGAAGCCTAATTTTTTGGCAACTTGAGGGTAAGCATCCCGAAATCAAAAAATACTTTTTATCTCAATACTTAAAACAACTTAACAATTTTTATGAAAATAACATCCCAATGGCCGGATACATAAGTATGCCCAAAAGTAAGGAGCTTGTTAACCTGGTAAAAATAGGGTTGTGCAGATTTGAGCGGGCAGACTGTATTAAATGTCACAGCGAGCATACAGTGTTCCCCTGCAAAGCCGTTGATCATGTATTGGATACTCAACTGAAATCAGAGTTCCTCTCAACAAATCACAGATCAACAATATTTTATAGCAACTCCAAAATAACCGAACTCTATCCTGATCATCTAAAGCCTTGCTTTATTTATTTAAACGTCGGGAAAGAGATTATTAGACTTGAATTTCCTCTCTGGATTATGCAAAAACAAGAACATATAAACTTAATTTGTAAAATAGCAATCGACCAGGCAAAAAAGGGTCAAGGTTACCCTGTAGTTCTATCTGAAGCTCATGAGCAAGCTGTCATTAAAGGACCGGACAAGGATCTTTTTTTGCAACTAATCTACAAAAAAAGTATAATCCAAAAACAAAGAATTATGTTATCTCCAAAAAGTTTAAAAAAGAAACTCGTCAGTATCTAGATCATCCGGAACTCTAGTTTTGTAAACCATTTTGGTATAAACCTTTGGCATAAACTGTTGCATTATATTTGTAACTTTTTCAAGATCTTGATGATCTACGGGCCAAGACGAGGGACCGTTTTTTCTTATGTGAGATTTGTGTTTGTCGGTAAATCGTCCACTTTCATTTAATGCAATAGGTGGCAATTTCCAATAAGCCCCAAAAACATCAATAGACGGAACCCCTTGGTCAAAACACAAAGCAAATATAACTCGCATTGTTGGATCAAATTTTTTTCCCCCAATCTCAATCGTTTTCGATTTAACAAATTCCTCAACTAAACAGTACCCATCTTTTCTAGAATGCCAATAAGATAAAACACTATCATCACCTCTATTTTTTTTAACTTTTCCAGTCCTAATTGTTAAAATAGACTTTAGTGCTTTTTGTAAGTCTTTTTTCGGAAGCATCATTATACCTTGCCCCATTGTGCTACAAGTAGGTTTTATAACAAGGTATCCGTTATTATCAAAACTTTCAAACTGCGCCATAATGTCATCTTTATAAGAAGCTGAAATATTACCAGACAAACTTCTCTTTAATAGCCAAAAGTTTGGACGGAACCTCGATAGATCAGAATCATTAAAAAGCATTGTAGATCTAATTTTACTGTTGACATAATAAGATGTTGCAACATCCCAAATTAAAACATTTGGAAATTTTCTAATAAAACTTCTGGTAGCATTATGAAAAGTCTTAACGCATATAATAGCTTTGTAATTTGATATACAACTTGGATCTTCAGGTACCCCCCTGCCAACAGTCTTTAAGAATTGTCCATTTTTCTCAAGTTGCCCAAGTGACCCAATAAAATTCCCACCACATTCAACAAATGTATCGTAGGCAATCTCTTCGTAAAATTTTTTTGATTTTGTTCCAGCTCCAACGTACCAAATTGGTAATTTAAACCGGCTTAGGTAGAGCCAGAACAGCTCCCAGGCCTTACCCTTTCCGTATAATCGATCGAATCCGCGAAATTTAGAGTGGCATCCCTCACCAAATTCACAAATTTTAAGATCTTCTCCATCAAATTTTAAATCTGCTATACAAAATGACACATCTACTTTTACGGGCTCATCTGAACCTAGATCTATCCACCGGAACAAACACTCGTTTTCATCCCAACTTTGACCAAAAGAAAAAATAGGATAACACAAAAAAGCACACAGCAATAACGCCGGTGACATTTTGAACTTCATACTCCCCCCAAACTATTAAATTATATTAAAAACACTTTTTTTAAATAATAAACTTAACTCTACTAATATTATATCAAAAGACTTGAAAGTATGCACAAGCATTTTTATATTTAATTAAAATTTGGTCTTATAATTGGAATTATAAAATGAGAAAATATATTTACTTTTTTACCTGTATCTTGTTTGTAACTTTTACTAAAGCACAAGACACGAGTATGTTTCCATGTAAAAACGTATTTACAACAGATACACCAAATAATTTGCCGGAAGATATATCATTTTTAAGCGCGGATATAAAAATATATGATTCGACAATAAAATTTTGTGAAATCGAAGATGCCGTGTATAATGCAGTCCGAAAGGCGTGTTACACAACATCAGGAAGCCGGGAAGAACGCAACTCATTCCATCTCCCTGATTGGGAAAATTTCCTGACATTTTTAACCGAATTTGGAATTCCCATAAAATATGTCGGCTACGTAAAAAAATCAACGAAAAGCATAATTGAATGCTATAATTCAAGGATAATAAAATACTATTCAACGCTTGATCAACTCGAAAGAGATTATTTATTTAAAACAGGCACATCAGAAAAATCCAATCCATGTGGAATAGTAATTTATAGAGAGACAAAAAAAAGCAATACATTAGATTCAAATCGATTCAAATTATTTAAAACAAAATATCCTAATTTTTTATACGTTAATAATTTTGTAAGAAAATTTATTTCTGATAAAAAAAATTTATACTTATTATTTAAAAAGACATCTCAAGAAAATTTTTTGCCAAAGTTTGGTATTTACAATAAAACATTTTCCGATTCGTTAGCTCAACAGATAAAAACAGAAATTGCATCAAAGTTTTTTATTATAAAGCCAAATAATGAAATTAAAAGTCACGGAATCTGCATGATAAAATCCGATTCTTTAGAGAAAACTTTATCTGCAATTTTAAATGAAAAAAAAGTTACCCAAAAATCAGATAATCAACTAAATTACTGGCATATCAATAAAGATCAGGACTTTATTGTTATGGAATATGCCCCCTCTGATGAAATATTATATCACGATCAATGGTATGATCCAACACTTCGAGTGTCATTTATCCTTTATCACAACAAAAATCAGTTGGGTGTGATTCTTCAA
>CAZSLQ010000001.1:0-272 GCA_964607885.1 uncultured Pseudomonadota bacterium | reverse complement strand
TTTGGCGACTACCACCAAAACATCTAGGCTCAAAAGGCTCTTTGACACAAAAGCATATAACAACCCCGGATTCCGATAAAAGCTTATCAGGAATATATGTGGATCAAAAAATTATAAATTCGGTAAACAAAATTTTACCTCCAATGCTTAAGCAGCTTTATGAAGGCGCGCTATATCTTGGTACCTACCAATAATTCGGCTAATCAAAATATCATTGCTGTAGTTGTCTTCTACAAAACGATAGGCGTTTGCTGCTATTTTTTTACTCAAGT